>CAZFEA010000020.1:0-16967 GCA_964518085.1 uncultured Dehalococcoidia bacterium | reverse complement strand
TCAGAAGTCAGAAGTCAGAAGTCAGAAGTCAGAATCCCCACCCCTCCCGCCTCCCACTTCTCACTGACCTTTTCCCTTTTGCCTTTTGCCTTTTCCCTTTTCCCTAGCGGTTCCATTTATGATATCATGCTACCCGTGAGCAATAATTTCACCCCGTCTTTCCCCCGGCCCCGCCCCTCCCCCACCCGCCCGCGTCCCCCGGCGGCGCCGCCTGACATTGCCGGCGTCCACCGTTTTCGCCTGAGATTTTCTCGCGGCGAGGAGCTAAAATATATCTCCCACCTGGACATTATCCGCCTGTGGGAAAGGGCGCTGCGCCGGGCCCGCATCCCCCTGCTTTATTCCGAGGGGTTCAGCCCCCATCCCCGCATTTCCATCGCCGCCCCCCTGGCCCTGGGCATTACCGGCGAGGGGGAACTGATGGACATCTTCCTGGAACGAAGACTGATCCCCGGACTGCTGATGCGGGCCATCCCGGCCCAATTGCCGGCGGGGATCGCCCTGCTGGAGGTCCAGTCGATTTCTGCGGCGGCCCCCTCCCTTCAGTCGCAGGTGCGCTTCGCCGAATATCAGGTGAAAATTGCCACCGAGATGAGTGAAGAAGACGTCCAGAAATCGCTGGACGACTTTCTGTCCCGGGACAGCGTCCCCTGGCAGCACCAGCGGGACACCGGGCCTCGCCAGTATGACCTGCGGCCTCTGGTAGACGACCTGTGGCTGCTGCGTTGCCAGGCGGGCATCTGCCTGCTGGGCCTTAAGCTCCGCCTGGACACCGGTGGCGCCGGACGACCGGAACAGGTAACCGCCGCCCTGGGTTTTGCCGCCCGGCCGCTGGCGTCCCATCGCAAAAGACTGTTTCTAGGAGATAGAAGCTAGAAGATAGAAGACGCGACGGTTGGGAGGACTGACTATTGACTAGTGCCTACTATCTTCTGCCTTCTGCCTTCTGCCTTTCTTACTCCTCACTTCCTACTTCTGCTTCTGTCTTCTGTCTTCTAGCTTCTCTATCTCCTATCTCCTATCTTCTATTTCCTATCCACCCGGCTCCTGTGTTAGACTATTTTCATGCTCAAGTTGATCCTGGTGCGCCACGGCGAGACGGAACGGAACTCGGAGCGCCGGCTGCAGGGCGGGAAAAGCGATACCTCCCTGAATGCCCGGGGCGAGGAGCAGGCCCGCTGTCTCGGCCTGGCCTTAAAGTCGGAAACCGTCACTGCCGTATACTGCAGCCCGCTGAGGCGGGCCATGGCCACCGCCCTGGCCATCGCCTCCCATCACGGCCTGATCCCCAGCCCACAGCCGGGGCTGGCCGAGCTGGACATGGGCGACATCGACGGCCATAACCTCGAAGAGGTCAAGACCAGCCAGTTCGATTTCTGGAACCGCTGGCGCCAGGGTGACTACACGGTTGCCCTGCCCGGGGGCGAGTCCCCGGCGCAGGTGCGCCAGCGTGCCTGGCAGGTGGTCCAGGATATCCAGGGGCGCCACCCGGAGGGTACGCTGGTGCTGGTCAGCCACAGCATCACCCTCCAGACAATCATCACCGCCGCCCTGGACGCGCCCCTGGTCGCCTTCCCCCGGTTCACCCTGGAGACGGCCAGCATTTCCGTGCTCAGCCTCGACGGCCCCCGGCGCTCCCTGGCGATCCTCAATGATACCTGCCACTTGAATAGAAGATAGAAGATAGAAGACAGAAGATAGAAGCCCCGTCCCCCCTTCTGACTTCTGACTTCTGACTTCTGTATTCTGTATTCTGTATTCTCAGATATTCGCATTCAGGATTTATTGATTGGCCCGCAAGTCCATCACCGAACTGCTAATCGACCGCGCCAGGGACTACATCGAGAAAAAGGGACTCGCCCGCCGGGGGGAGAAGTGGCTGGTGGGGGTTTCTGGAGGACCCGATTCGGTATGCCTGCTTCATATATTATGTCAACTTCGGGACCAGCTGGGCCTCTCCCTCCATGCCGTCCACCTCAACCATGGCCTGCGTGGCGCCGAGGCTGAGGCCGATGCCAGCTACGTCGCCGGACTGGCCCGGTCGCTGGGTGTTCCCCTCAGCTCGGGGAAAAAAGACACCCTGGCGTTCCGGAAGCAATGCCGTTGTTCCCTGGAAGAGGCTGCCCGTGAGGTGCGCTTTCTCTATTTTGCCGGGGAGGCCGCGGCACAGCAGGCGGCTGCCGTGGCCCTGGCCCACACCCTGGATGACCAGGCCGAGACCGTCCTGCTGCATCTCCTCCGGGGGACGGGGACGTGGGGACTGCGCGGCATGGTCCCCCGGGAGCGATGGCATTCCCGCCTGACCGGGGCCGGGATCACCGTCACCCGCCCGTTGCTTGAATTCCGTCGCTCTGAAACGGAGGCCTATTGCCTCAGCCACAACCTGGCGCCTCGCTTCGACGCTTCCAATTTCTCCGGACGGTTCCTGCGCAACCGTGTCCGCGCCGAGCTGCTACCGGCCATGGAGACGTTCAACCCCCGCATCCGGGAGGCCCTCGGCCGGGCGGCGCGCCTTATCTCCGAGGAGCAAGATGCCCTGCAGGCGCTGGTCTCGCCCATGGTGGCCCGGCTCATCGGCAGCGCCGGACAGACGGTAACGGTGGACCTCAAGGGCCTCCTTTCCCAGCCGGCCGGCCTGCAGGGCTATCTTTTGCGCTGCGCCTGGAAGATGCTCCGGGGCGATCTCCGAGACCTGGAGGCGCAACATGTCGAACAGATGAAACTTCTGCTGGGTAGAGGCGCCGGCGGCATGCTGAATCTGCCCGGCGGGGTGGTCTACCGCCGTGACTACCACCGGGTGGTCCTGGACGCCGGCCCCCAAGGCGTCGCACCGCCATTCCCGGCAAGGCAGGAACTGGCCATCCCGGGAGAGACCACTGCCCTGGGTTACCGCTTTAGCCTGCGTCTGCAGTCGCCCGCCGATGTCAATCTGCACCAGGTCGACCCTTGCCGCGTCCATCTCGACGCGGCGCAGAGCGGACGGGAGCTGTTTGTCCGGAAGCGCCTGGAGGGCGACCGTTTTCAGCCCCTGGGGATGAATGAAGAAAAAAGGCTTCAGGACTTCATGGTGGATGCCCACATTCCCCGGGAAATGCGTTCCGCCCTCCCCCTGGTCTGCTCGCCGCGGCATATACTGTGGGTGGTAGGCCACCGCATTGACCACCGTGTCAGGGTGACCGAAGCCACACCGGAGGTGCTCACCATTGAGGTGGAACGCATCGATTCAAGATTTAAGATTTAATATCTAAGACCCTATCCGTCCTCTCTTAATTCTTGAGTCTTAAATCTTGAATCTTAGATATTAGATCGCCTTCTTCCGCGGTTCTTTCAGGAACAGCGTCAATACCAACATGGCCGTGAGAATCAATCCGGAAAAGGCAAAAATCAGGAGGTAGCTGCCGGTGAAATCGAACATGTAACCGGCGGTCACCGGCCCGGAGGCTGCCCCAAAGGTATAGCCCATGGTCATCACCCCGAAAATGGCGCCGATATGCTTGGGGCCGAAGAAGGCGGCATTGGTAGCCGGCACCAGGGGCGAAACCCCTCCATAGGCAAAGCCAAAAACCACCGCCAGCAGGTAGAAGACCCAGGCGTCCCGGACCACGGCGAAGAGAAGAATGGCCGGTATCTGGACCAGCACACAGACAGCCAGGGTCCGGACATTCCCGAACCTGGCGGCAGCCGCGCCGACCACCAGCCGGCCCACTATGCCGGCGCCCCCGGTGAAGCTTACCACCAGGGCCGCGGCCGCGGCTGGGACCCGGGCGTCGACGGCCCTGGCCACAATATGAAAAATGATGATTTGAAAGCAGAAGGCGCAGCTAAAATAGACCAGGAATATCTGCCAGAAGGTGGCCGTGCCCAATGCCTCCTGGCGTGTCCAGCTAACCTTCTCCTGTCTTACCGGCGATGCCGCTTCTTCCCGGGCGCCGGCCGCGCCGGCCCCATCGGGACAAAGCCCGGCCTGCTCCGGGTCTCTCCTGAGCAACAAAGCTGCCGGGACTGCCCCGGCGATGATCACCGCGCCCACCAGGGCAAACACCGGTTGCCAGCCAAACCGGGCGGTCAGCGGGCTCAGCACCGGGGGCAAGACCGTCTGGCTGATGCCGAAGGATGACAGTACGATTCCCAGGGCCAGCGCCCGTTTCAGGTTGAACCACCGCGACACCACCGAGATGATCGGCACATAAATGGCGCTCATGGCCACGCCCCCCATGACGCCAAAAAAGAGGTATAGCTGCCACAGCCGGCTACTCTGGGCGGACAACAGCCAGGCCATACCCAGGAAAACAACCCCGGGGATGATCACCCTTCGGGGTCCGTACCGGTCGGCCAGGGCGCCGAACGGCAGCGATAACGCCCCGGAAACAATGCCCCGGATAGAGATGAGGGCCGCCACCGCCCCGCGGCTGGCCTCCAGCGATTCGGTCAGCGGCAGCAGGAAGATCCCGAAGCTGTAGTGACCGCCCCAGGTGAGGAACAGGATGAACGTCCCCACCGATACCACAATCCAGCCATAGAAGACCCGGCGCAAGCGGGAAACAGGAAGATTGAAAGATCGAAAAATTGGAATCAAATGTCGGGATTAGCCGCTGTTTTCTTCTTTCCTCCGAAGAAGCTGTAGACCACCGGCACCACGATCAGCGTCAGCAGCGTCGAGGTCACCAGGCCGCCGATGACGGTGATGGCCATAGGGGCGCGGAACTCGCCCCCGGCGCCCAGTCCCAGGGCCACCGGCAGCATCCCCATGATCAGGGCAGCCGAAGTCATAAGCACCGGCCGCAGCCGGACCTGTCCCGCATCCAGCATGGCCTCTTTGACGCTGGCCCCTTCCCTGCGCCGGGTGTTGGCGAAGTCCAGCAGCAGTATCGAGTTCTTGGTGACGATCCCCATGAGCAGGATCATGCCGATCATGGCGATGATGTCGATGCTGCGGCCGGTGACCATCAGCGCCCCCAGCGCCCCTACCACCGACAGCGGCAGGGCGATCATTACGATCAGCGGCTGCAGGAAAGAGCCAAGCTGGGATGCCAGCACCATATACATGAATACCAGGGAAAGCAACATCACAAAACGAAGCGAGTCGAAGGACTCCTGCATCTGCTGGCTCTGCCCGGTGAATTTCGCCGTCACCCCGGGAGGCAACTCCAGCTTTCGCAGGCGGTCCTGCACGTCGTTGATGACATCGCCCTGGGGCCGGTCCTCGATATTGGCGCCGACCATTATCACCCGCTGGCGATCGAGGCGCTGGATTTCATTGGGTTCCTCGGCGGTGACCAGGCTGCTCACCGAGGCCAACCGCACCGGCGCGCCCCGGGTGGAGGCCAGGGGCAACATCAGCACGTCCATGGCCCTCTGGCGGTCCTCCTCCCTCAGCCGCACCATTATTTCCACGTCTTCGGCGCCGTCGCGGAACTGGGAGGCCACATCGCCGTACACCAGGCTGCGTACCGTGGAGCCGACGAAGTTAGTCGAAAGCCCCAGTTCGGAGGCCCGCTCCCGGTCGACGTTTATTCTCAGGCCCGGGCGGGGCGGTTTAATGTCCCGGTCGGCATCCAGGGTGCCGGGGACCTCGGAAACAGCCCGCGCCACCCGGATGGAGGCCGCCTCCAACTGCTCTATCGGGCCGTTGCTCTGCACCGCCACCAGCACCGGCCGGCCCCTTACGCTGACCGCCCCGGTGAGGGCCCCGGTCAGGCTGCCTGATTGCCCGCTGAACCTGACGCGGGTGTTCCGGTCCAGGTTGGCCAGCCTGGGGCGCAGTCTCTGCTGTACCGCCCGCACCTGGCCCCGTTCCTTCAATCTGACAGTGATGGTAGCCTCGTTGGCATTGGCCCGCGCCTGGATGTGGGACACCATGGGTTCTTCGGCGATGCGCCTTTCCGCTTCCAGGGCGATCCGGTTGGACGTATCCAGCGTCGTCCCCGGCGGGTGGGAAAAGGCCACCTCGAAATAACCCTGGTCCATGGAAGGGGCGAAACTCTGCCCTATCCGCGTGGTAAGGAACACACTGCCGGCAAACAGCACCACCGCTATCACCACCACCACCACCCGGTGGGCCAGCGCCCAGGAAAGAAACCGGCGGTACGGGCCGGTAAGCCCTCCCATGGAGATCCCCCTGGATGGCCGGTGCTGCCTTTTCTTGCCGCGGGGGTCGAAGCGGGAAGCCAGCATCGGCGCCAGGGTAAAGGCCTCGAACAGGGAAAGGAACACCGCCAGGGAAACAGTGATGCCGAACTGGCGGAACATCTTGCCGATCATGCCCGTGGCAAAGGCCACCGGCATGAATACCGAGACGATGGACAGGGTCATTGCCAGGACGGCCAGTGCTATTTCCGCCGTGCCCCGCCCGGCGGCGGTAACCGGTTCCTCGCCGGCCTCAAGGTGCCGGAACATGTTTTCCCGGACGACGATGGCGTCATCGATGAGCAATCCGATACACAGGGAAAGGGCCAGCAGGGTGATCATATTGAGGCTGAAGCCCACCAGGCTGATGGCCCAGAAGGTGCCGATGACGATGACCGGCAGGCCGATAACCGTAATCAGGGTCATGCGCCAGTTCAAGAAGAAGAAAAAGACCACCGCGCAGGCCAGGATGCCTCCCAGGATCAGGTCAAACATGGTATCGTTGGTGGCATGCCGGATGAAATCGGAATCATCCCGGGCGATGACCAGGTTCAGGTGCGGCTGCTCCTGCAGAATGGTATCCAGGAGCTTGTGCACCCCCGAGGCCACCTCCAGGGTGTTGGTGCCCGATTGCTTGCGCACCAGTATCATGACGCTGTCTTTGCCGTCCAGCCGGGTAAAGGACCGGTCTTCCCGGTAGCTGTCCCTCACCTCGGCTATGTCCCTGACGCGGACAGCGATTCCACCCTTGTTGACCACCACCGCGTTGCCGATATCTTCAATGTTCCTGAAATTACCCGGCGTCCGCAGTGTCAGCTCGCGGTTGCCATCGATGATAAGCCCGCCGGGCAGGTCCTGGTTCTCGGTGGCTATGGCCGCATTGACCTGCTGCGGCGAAAGGCCCAGCGCCTGCAGCCGGTCCAGGGAAAGCGACACGTGGACCTGCCGCTGCCGCCCACCGTTGACATCCACCGCGGCCACGCCGTCAACCCGTTCCAGGCGCGGCACCAGGTATTCGTCCACAAAGCCCCTCAGCTTGATCGAGGACATTTTCCCGCTGCCGTCGGCCACGGCGAACCACAGGAAAGGCATGGTGCTGGGATCAAAGCGCAGGATGAACGGGTCGTCGGCGTCACGAGGCAACTGGCGCTGCACCCAGGAAACCCTTTCCCTGACCTCACCCACGGCCTTGTCCACCGGGTAGTCCATCTGGTACTCCACCCGGACCATGGATTGGCCCTCGCTGGAGGTGGAGGTGACGCTCTTCACCCCTGCCAGGGGGCTGACCGCCTTCTCTATGGGATTGGTAATCTTGGCCTCCACCACCTCGGGGCTGGCGCCGCGGTAGTTGACCCTGACGGTGATGACCGGGGTGGACATATCCGGGAACAGGTCCACCGGAAGGCGGCTGTAGGCAATGAGACCAACCACCACCAGCGCCACCATCACCATGGTGATGAAGACCGGCCGTTTTATTGATACATCAGAAAGAAACATCGCTCTGGTCCTTGCCCGGACAAGCCGGAACTACAAGTTACAAGTTACAAGTCACAAGCGTGTGGCCACGGACTCTGTTCGACTGCTTAGACTGTTCAGACTGTTCAGACTGTTCGACTGTTCAGACCACCGGCACGCGGCAGCGTGCCGCTACGGACTGTTCAGACTGTTCAGACTTTTCGCCTACCTCGGCGTTCGGTTGTTTGACTGCTCGACCGTTTGACTGCCCGGCCCGGCTTCCGGCAGATTGACCGTCACGAACATCCCCGGCACCAGGATACCCCCTGAGTCCGCGGCGACATAGACGTCGAAGGTGCGTGTCGTCCGGTTGACCGCCGGGGCTATGGCGGTAACTTGACCCTTGATCGGAGACCCGGCCCCCGCCCAGGCCGATATCGCTACCTGCATTCCGGGACCGACCAGGCTGAGTCCCTTCTCTTCCACCGAGAAGACCACCTCTACATCCCTGGACACCATGGTCACGATGGTCGCCCCCGCTGCCGGCCAGGCGCCGGCGGCCAGTTCCCGGCTGATGATATAGCCGTCGACCGGCGCCCGGATATACGCCTCTGCCTGCTGGGCCTGGGCTACCTGCAACGCCGAGCGGGCCTGGACCACTTCGGACTGGGCTAGCGCCAGATCGTATTCGGTATACGGTTTCTTTGCCAGATCGAACTGGGCCTGGGCCTTGTTTACGGCGCTCTGGCGGTCGGCCACGTCGGCCGGCTTCGCTTTGGCCGTCAGCGCATCGAGCTGGGCCTGGGCCTGGTCGACCGCAGCCTTGAGCTGGGCGATGACTTCCATGCCCGGCGGGGCTTTCAGCGCCTCCAGCTTGTCCGCGGCTATCTGCACCTGCTGGTCGTAGTAATCCAGCACACCGCCGCGCACACTGTAGCTGTAGCTCAACTTGCCGGTTCCTACATTCGAGGCCACCTCGGACAGGCCTTCCTGGTACACCCGGTTTCTCCTGGCCAGTTCCACTTCATTCTCCGCCGCCTTGATCTGCTCACGGGTCGGCCCGGCCAGTTTTTCCGCCAGCTTGGCC
The DNA here is from genome assembly GCA_964518085.1 of uncultured Dehalococcoidia bacterium. Classification (GTDB taxonomy): domain Bacteria; phylum Chloroflexota; class Dehalococcoidia; order JACQUA01; family JACQUA01; genus JACQUA01. Next base: position 8,299 of record CAZFEA010000020.1, on the reverse strand, counting down.
CGGGCACTGGCCAGGGCGGCCTTCTTCTCGGCTATCAGTTCCGGCGGAGCGCCGGCCAGCAGGGCATCGAGCTTGGCCCGGGCCCCATCTAGTTCGGCCTGGGCCGCGGCCACACTTTCCAGCCGGGCCCCGCCCTGGATCTTCTTCAAATTGGTCTCTTTGCTTGCCATGACCGCCTCCGCCTGCCTCACCTGGGCGTCCAGCGTCCGGTGGTCCAGGACAACCACAACATCCCCGGCCTGGACCCGGTCCCCCACCCTCACCTTCACCTCCTCGATCCGGGCCGATATCCTGGAATTCAGCGCTACCTGGTCGCGCGCCCGCACCTCACCCGAGTAAGTGCGCAGGCTGATGAGCACCGAAGGCGCCGGCGTATCGGTGGCGACCTCCACCGCCGGCTTCCTGGCCGGTGAGGCCGGACCGCGGCCCTGAGAAGCCGCGGGAACGTTGTCCGCTTGCCCCCTCTGACAGGCCACAAGGAAAAGGATAGTGGGAAGCAGTAACGCCAGTAGACTGCTGCTCTTGACAACGTTCCTCAAACACTTGTTCACTTGGTTGCTGACCTCCTGGATTTAGGGATCGACATTCTGCGGCAACGGCGCCAACTCCGGGATTCGCCGCCCATCATTAGATTAAACGTTCCGATGGCCCACATGTTAGCAGAAGCCGGAGACTAAATCAAGGAGATGGAAACAGGAGTCAGGAGATAGAACATAGGGAAAAGGGAAAGGGGAAAGTTGGGGATGCTATAGGCAACGCATAAATCGTGACGGCGCCGGGAATGACCCACAGACATTAAACATTAAATGGTGCGCCAGATTGACAACCCCCCTGGGGTATGCTAAATTTTCCTTGATTGGCAACGTAGCTCAGAGGCAGAGCAGGGGACTCATAAGCCCTTGGTCGGTAGTTCAAGTCTACCCGTTGCCACCATGACAATCGAAAATTCAAAACCTAAGACTGAAAATTGAAGGGCGAACGGTTTACCGTTCGCCCTTCCTCTGTCTTCTGTCTTCCGTATTCTGTATTCTGTCTTCCCAGTTCCCGGCTACTTCTTCTCGAAGAACGGCGCCATCTTCGATTTTACCCCCCGCTTGGCGCACTCCGCCTGGAACTCCTTCTCGACATACGGGTCCTGGTCGGCGTACTCTATCTGGTCGCCGCCCTGCTTGACGTCTTCGGCCGTCTTGTAGGCCTTGCCCATGGGGTGCTTACGGCTGTTCCAGCGCAGCGCCAGGTACCGGGCCGGGGTCGCGCCGACGTTGAAGTGCTGGTGGAACCAGCGGTTGGGGGGAACGAACATGCTGCCTTCATGCCAGGGGATCTTCATCTTTTGCTTCTCCTGGCCCTCGGGCCACATCAGGGAGAAACCATCGCCGTTTAGCAGCACCACGTGGGCGGCGGGACCGTGGCGGTGGGCCTTCTTGTAGGTGCCAACGGGGAACTCCGAAATATGGGAAGCCATGGTGTTGTTGGACAACTCCATCATGATGTTGGTGCCGCCGGCCCCGCGTTCCTTCCACTCGTATAATTTCAGGTTCTTGATATCGGCCATGAAATTGCTTTCCCAGATGCGCCCCGGGTGCAGTTTGCCCTTGCCGGCGCTGAAGTAGTCCGCCTCGCCGGAATACCTGTCGGCGAAGGCAAAGTTATTCTCGAACAGGAAATCGCTGTTATGAATCAGGTTGAGCATCAACGGAGCGCTGGTACAGGCCATGTACCTCACCGGCTTGTCCCCCGACCCGTTGAAGTGCTGGTGCCACGCATTCAGCGGCGGGGCGAACAGGCTGCCCGCCTGCCATTCGAAGGTCTGCTTCTCCTTGCCGTCCCACCACAGGGTGGTGGCGCCGCTGCCGCTGAGAATGTAAATCATCTCCTCGAACAGGTGGCGCTGCGGTTTCAAGTTGCCGCCGGGAGGAATCTCGCAGACATAGGAATCGGCCATTCCCTCGGCCCCCTCCAGAATGACGAACGCGCCTTTGCCCCCTTTTCTGCTCCACGGTTCGACCTTGATGGTATGCAAATTGTCCACCGCATAGCCGGTGACGATGGGAATGCCCTGCGCCTTGACCCAGCGGTCATAGAATGTCTCCGTCCCCCAGACTGTCTCCCTGATGTCTCCCGACGTGGTCATGTCTTTACCTCCTGATAATAAGTGGGGTCGCCGTTTTTCCCGTCCTGGCCTCAACTATCGGTCTATAACCGGCGCCGATTTTAGCATGACCGCCGGAGACAATTCAATGCGCATAGCGTGCGGATGACTACGGCGATTGGCTTGGCCGCACACCGACGGCTGGCCATCTGGCCTACTTCTTCTCCTTGTCAAGAATCTTGCCGTAGTCCTCCGTGGTCATCCCAATATCGCGCAGTATCTTACGGAGAAGAGGCCGCACGATCACTTGGGACCCGTGATCGGGAATCACCACAATACGCCCTTCATCGTTCCGAAAAGTATTGTGGCTCCCTTCCCTTCTCGCCCACCGAAAACCAGCTTCTTCAACCACCTTGGCCAGGTCCCTGTATGGGATCAACCGTAACTTGGTCACACGCTGACCTCAACTCGCCACGTCCCTACGAAGTCCGACAAGGGACCTTCGGCTTCATCTGTCTTCAGATAGGCCCGAATCGCTTCAGTAACGTTCTTCTCCAGCGCCGGCAGGTCGGGCGCCTGGGTATAGCAGCCGGGCAACTCCACCACTTCCCCAACCAGCCAGTTAGTCTCGGGGTCACGCTCAACCAAAACAGTGAATGACTTCTTCATGTTCTCGCTCCTGCGTCATTATACCACTGCTTTCCAGCCGCCATCAGCCTTTGGCCCAATTAAGAAAAAGTCCTTGTCCGGGCTATGTTTCCAGGTTGATTCGCCCGCCGGACGAAATTGTCTTATAATGCCTCATCGCCTCATTGAAAAGGGGATATGGTAAAGTCTCGCAAGTCGCTGCTCCGGCTCCTGCCCTTACTGCTGCTGGCGCTCCTGGCCGGCTGCACCCAGCAGGTGGCGCCGCCCACCGGAATCAAGGTCCATTTTGTCGATGTCGGCCAGGGGGATGCCGTGCTGGTGCAGGGTCCCGGGGGAGAAAACGTGCTCATCGATGGCGGGGAACGGCAACCGGGGGTGTTAGCCTACCTGAAGAAGAACGGGGTGAAAAAGCTGGATGTGCTGGTGGCCACCCATCCCCATAGCGACCACATTGGCGGCCTGAGCGACGTCTTGAGAGAGGTCCCGGTCAAAGAGGTCTGGATCGACGGCCAGGTGCATACCAGCAAGACGTATGAGAATTTCCTGAACGCCATCGACAGGTCCGGGGCGGCTTTCAACGAAGCCCGGCGCGGTAAGGAGATTAGAGCCGGGCAACTGGTCTTCAAGGTCCTTCACCCCAGGGAACCCTTTCTCGAGTCCCTGAACAACAACTCGGTGGTCCTCCATCTGGACTACGGCCAACTATCATTCCTGTTCACCGGCGACGCCGAGACCGAGGCCGAGAGAAGCATACTGGAATACGACAGCAATTTGAAATCGACCGTCCTGAAGCTGGGACACCACGGGTCGAGGACCTCGAGTTCGGAACCTTTCCTCGACGCCGTCCGGCCCGAGGTGGCGGTCTACCAGGCCGGTCTGGGCAACTCCTACGGCCACCCGCACCGCGAGACCATCAACAAACTCAGGCGCCTCAATATCCGTTTTTACGGCACCGACACCAGCGGCGCCATTGTCATCAGCAGCCAAGGACAATCTTATGACATCAAGACCGAAAAGCCCTGAGCCAGGAGATACCCTGCGGGCTGTCCTCGACCGTATCGAAGGCAGGGTCGCCGTGATGCTGGTGGGGGACGAGGAAAAGAGGATAGACCTGTCCGTTGACCGTTTGCCGGCGGGGGCCCGGGAAGGTGATTGGTTTAAGGTCACCGTGGAGAACGGTCAAATCGCTGGTTTGGAGCCGGACCCGGATGAGACCGGCCGCCGCCGCAGTCTCATCCAGGCGAAATTGGAGCTACTGCGAAACAAGGGGAAAAAGTGAAACCACGAATGAACACGAATTCACACGAATAGGTTCGAATACAGAAAAGGGGAAAGGCAACAGGCAACAGGCAACAGGCAACAGGCAATCGGATACAAGAAAATACATTGCCGGTCGCTCTCTCTATCCTCTGCGCCCTCTGTGGTTAAACAAGAACATCCGGCTACCAAACAAGCGCATTTCTATTCGCGTTTATTCGCGTTTATTCGCGGTTAATTCAAATCCCGGGGGGAAATAGTGACTATCTTCAGCATTAACATAGACGGCCGGGACATCCCCGCCCGCAGCGGGCAGACCATCCTGCAGGTCTGCCGCGAAAACGGCATCAACATACCGGTGCTGTGCTACGAGCCGCGGCTTTCACCGCTGGGCACCTGCCGCCTGTGCACCGTTGAAGTGGAAGGACCGGGGCTGACCATCTCCTGTTCCACCATGGCCGCGCCGGGCATGGTAGTGCGCACCGCCAGCGAAGGTGTGATCGCTACCCGCAGGGCCCGGGTAGAGCAACTGGTAGCCGACCATTACGGGGATTGCCTGGCCCCGTGCCGGCAAGCCTGCCCCGCCGGCATCGATGTCCAGGGTTATATCACCCTGGTCTCCAGGGGGGCCTACCAGGAGGCGGTCGACCTGATCGGCGAATCGATCCCCCTTCCCGCCGTCTGCGGCCGTATCTGCCCCCACCCCTGTGAGAAGGAATGCCGCCGCTCCCTGGTCGATGATCCCATTGCCATTAATCATCTCAAGAGGTTCGCCTCGGAGCACGCCGCCCCACCCCGCTACGCCGTCGCTCCGCCCTCCGGGTTCCGGGTTGCCGTTATCGGATCGGGGCCGGCCGGGCTGTCCGCCGCCTGTTTCCTGGCCCTGCGCGGGCACGCCGTGACCATATTTGAAGCCCAACCGCAGCCCGGGGGGATGCTCCGCTACGGCATACCCGGCTACCGGCTGCCCAGGGATGTCCTGGACCGGGAGATCGGCAACATTCTGGGCCTGGGGATCGAACTCAAGACCGGGCGGCGGCTGGGGACCGACTTCACCCTGCAGGGGCTGCTGCAAAGCGATGGCTTTCAGGCCGTGTTCCTGGCCACCGGCGCCGGGTCCGCTTCCCGGTTGAACATCCCGGGTGAAGACCTTGGAGGGGTCATCCCGGGAATTGAATTCCTTTCCAGGGTAGCCGGCGGCGCGCCTCCGCCGGTGGGGAAACGGGTGGCGGTAATCGGCGGCGGCAACACAGCCGTAGATGCCGCCCGCACCGCGCTGAGACTGGGCGCCACTGAAGTGACCCTGGTGTACCGCCGCTCCCGCGGCGACATGCCCGCCATCCCTTCCGAGGTGGCCGAAGCCGAACAGGAGGGAATCAAGCTGAATTTCCAGGCCGCACCGGTACGCATCGAAGGCGCCGGACGGGTCGACAAGCTTTTCTGCCAGCGCACTGCTCCGGGCCGGACCGACGCGTCGGGCCGGCCCTCCGTCGGCGCCATTCCCGGCTCGGACTATGCCCTGGAAGCCGACTGTGTTATCGTCGCCGCCGGGCAGCAGCCCGACCTTTCCTTCCTGGACATGGCCAGCCGGGTAGCCGCTCCCGGTGCACACTCACAGCTCGTGGACGAAAACACTGGCTCACAGCCAGGGACCCGCCAGATCCCGATGATACTCACCGCCATGCCCGGTGTCTTCGCCGGAGGAGACGCCGTTACCGGACCGGCCACCGCCATCGAAGCCATGGCCGCGGGCCGCAAAGCCGCCCTGGCCATCGACGATTTTCTCAAGAGCGCCGCCGGCAGCGCACCGTCCCCCGGGCCGTCGCCGGCCACCAAACAACAGTTCAACAGCGTCAAGGGTAAGCTGGATGAAATAAACAAAGCGGAATTTGCCGGCATTGGCGTGCAGCGCCGTCAACCGGCGGCTGAAGCGCCTATCGCATCGCGGCGCGATTTCGGCGAGGTCGTCGCGGGCTATAACCCGGCCCAGGCCGCCGCCGAGGCCGGGCGCTGCCTCCAGTGTGGCTGTTCTGCCGTTGACAAGTGTACCCTGCGAACCCTGGCCACCGACTATGGCGTCGCCGCGCCGCCGCCCAAAAAGGACCGCTACCTCTTTCCCGTCGACAGGTCCAACCCCTTCATAACCCGCGACGATAACAAATGTGTCCTCTGCGGTGTTTGCACCCGGACCTGCCGGGAGACTATCGGCGCCGGAGCACTGCCCACTACCTTCCGGGCAGCCGGCGATTCGGTAATGGCGCCCCTGAGCAAGACCAGTTGCATTAGCTGCGGCGAATGTACCGCTGTCTGTCCCGTGGGGGCCATGGCCCCCGCCAGGGAACTCAAACCGACGACCGAAGTGACCACCGTGTGCCCCTATTGCAGCTACGGCTGCGCGGTGAAGCTGGGTGTCCGCGGAAATACCATCGTCAGCGCCCGGGGTGATTCGTCGGGCGCCAATCACGGGCTGCTGTGTGTCCGCGGGCGGTTCGGCTGGGGCTACGTCAATCATCCCGACCGGCTCCGCCGGCCGCTGGTGAGGAAACAGGGGAAGCTCGTCCCGGCTTCATGGGAAGAAGCCCTGGATATCGCCGCCGCCGGGTTCGCCGCCTTCCGCGACCGCGGGCCGGCAGTGATCGGATCAAACAAGATCCTGAACGAAGAGGCCTACCTCCTGGGCAAGTTCTCAAGGGGTCCCCTTGCGAAGCTCCAGGGGGTCCCCTTGCAGGGGGCGGCGTGTCTGATGGTGATCGGGACGGACCTGAGTGTTTCTTACCCGGTCCTGTGGCAGGAGGTGCGCCGGGCGGTGCAAAACGGGCTTTTTCTGATCGCGGTCGATTCCCGGGAGACGGAACTGGCCCGGATGGCCAACCTCTGGCTTGCACCCCGGCCGGGCACCGACACGGCCCTGATCGCCGGCGTCATCAATGCCGCCATCCAGGAGAACATTCTCGATCCGGAACTGCTGCGCCAGCTTGAAACCGAATACGGGCAGATCAAGGAATCCGTCGCCGGCGTGACTCCGGCCCGGGCGGAGGAGATCACCGGAATAAACCCGGACAGGATAGTCGACGTCGCCTACTCGCTGGTCCAGAACCGGCCGGCTATGGCGGTCTACGGTTCGGGAATCCGGTCGGACAAAAATGGAGCCCAGGTGATCAGGGCCCTGGAAAACCTGGCAGTGATTACCGGAAACCGCGGGCAGCCCGGGTCGGGCGTATTTCCCCTCATGGGCCAGAACAATGTTTATGGTGCGGCATCACAGGCCATCGGGCCGGAGCTCCTGGCCGGACAGTCCAAAGCCCTGTATGTCGTCGGGGCCAATCCGGCGGTCAGCCTCGGACGGAAGGGCCGCGAGGCATTACAAAAGCTGGACTTCCTGGTTGTCCAGGACATCTTCCTCACCGAAACCGCAGCCCTGGCCGACGTCGTTCTGGCCGCGGCCAGCCTGGCCGAAAAAGAGGGTACGGTCACCAATCTGGGTGGCGCGGTGCAGCAGGTGCGCCGGGCGATAAGCCCCGTCGGGGATTCCAGGGAAGACTGGCGTATTGTTTGTGAGATCGCCCGGCGAATGGGCGGGCGCGGCTATGAATTCTCCAACGTAAAGGACATTGCCGCCGAGATGGGCCGGCAGGCTGACGGCGCGCCATTATCTGCGGGTCAGCCGCCGGCCGTTATCACCGGCGGCCCTAGCCGTGGGCCACGGTCGCCATCCTGCATCGAGGAAACGCCCACCGGCAATGACCCTTACCACTTCAACACCCGCTCCATGACCGCGCGTTCGCTGGGTTGATTACACAGATTTCTGAAAGATTACTGAGATTCTCTAACTCAACAAACCCAACGAACTCAAGGAACTCAATAACCCAGTAAACTCAGTCCCCCGTAGCGCACCACCAGAAAGCCGGCAGTGGCGGCCAGGGCGATGGGCGGCAATGCCGGGGTCGGCTTCCCCTTGAAAATGATACGCTGGGAAAGATAGGCGCCGCCCAACCCGAGAAGGGAAAAGGCGCCGACAACCATCCCCGCCGCCAGCCCGTAGTTCACAAAAACAGATACCACCATAACCAGGGGAAAGATGATGTCCCCACCCCCGAGGACCCCGAATTCCCTTTTCTCCGGCCCGGCTTCGCTAAGCTTTTCCATGCGCACGCTTTTCAGGTGGACATTCCAACTGGAAGACTCCCGGGGAATGAAGAAAGCCGGCAGCGTCTCGGACTGGGAGAGCTTTTCCGCCATCCAGGTCATGTATCCGATGCGCACCGCCAGGATATCGTATACCGAAATCACCAGGGTCACCAG
>CAZFEA010000019.1:11616-17442 GCA_964518085.1 uncultured Dehalococcoidia bacterium | reverse complement strand
CAGTGGCCGCCCTGCCCGACCCGGTGGGCGAGGTCTTTGACATGCGTACCCTGCCTAACGGCCTCCAGGTGGGCAAGAAACGGGTGCCCCTGGGAGTTATCGGCGCCATCTATGAAAGCCGTCCCAACGTTACCGTCGATATTTCGGCCCTGTGCCTCAAGTCGGGCAATGCGGTCATCCTGCGAGGCGGCAGCGAGACCATCAAATCGAACTCCGCCCTGGTAAAGGTCGTGACGCATGCCTGTGCCCACGCCGGAATCCCCGACGGAGCGGTGCAGTTTATCGACAATCCCGACCGGGCTTTGGTCCGGGAGATGCTTGGCCTGAGGGAGTATATCGACCTTATCATCCCCCGGGGTGGCGCCGACCTTATCAAGTTCGTATCAGAGAATGCCTGCATGCCGGTGGTAACCGGGGGCATCGGGGTCTGTCACACCTATGTTGATAAGACCGCCGATGTAAACAAGGCGGTATCCATCATCTACAATGCCAAGGTGCAGCGACCGACGGTATGCAATGCCCTGGATACCGTCCTGGTCCATTCAGCCGTGGCCGGCGACTACCTGCCTCAGATAGTCTCGGAGTTGGGCAAAGCGGGTGTCGAACTGCATTGCGACGACCGCTCGCGCAGCGTGCTGAAGGGACTTCCTTCGTTGAAGATCGTTAAGGCCAAGCCTGAAGACTGGGGGAAGGAATTCCTGTCGCTCACCGCTGCCGTCAAAGTTGTGGACTCCCTTGACGAAGCCCTGGAACATATCGCCCGTTATGGTTCGGGCCATTCCGAGGCCATCGTAACCGAGAACTACTCCGCCGCCCAGCGCTTCCTGAACGAAGTAGATGCCGCCGCGGTGTATGTCAACGCCAGCACCCGGTTCACTGATGGCGGCCAGTTTGGACTGGGCGCCGAGGTGGGCATCAGCACCCAGAAGATGCATGCCCGCGGCCCCATGGGGCTGAGAGAACTGACCACCTACAAGTGGATAATCTATGGCACCGGCCAGGTGAGGGAATAGCGGTTTTCTGTCTCACAGGCGAGGACGCCTGTGGTACCGGTGTCAGTCTTTCTCCAGCTCGGTCAGGAGCTTCTCGTAGTGGTCCAGGGAGGACGGGTTGGCCAGGACGTCCCGGTTCAGCACCGGGCGGTGGTTCACTATGTTGGCGACGGCGATCTCCACCTTCTTCATGTTGAGTGTGTAAGGGATTTCCGGCACCGCGATGATCTTTGCCGGTACATGGCGGGGAGAGGCCTGCTCGCGGAGGACCCTGCGAATCTTGTTCCTGAGCTCGCCGGAGAGCGAGGACCCGGTGCTCAGCTTGACAAACAGGAGGACCCTCTGGTCGCCCTGCCATTCCTGTCCCACGGCCAGGCTGTCGGCGATCTCCTCCAGCTTCTCCACCTGGCGGTAGATCTCGGCCGTCCCGATGCGGACGCCTGACGGCTTCAGCACAGCGTCGGACCTGCCGAAGAACGTGATCCCCCTGGTATCGCTGTGGACCATAGCATAATCGCCGTGTCGCCAGACGCCCGGATAAACGCTGAAGTAAGCGTCGTGGTACTTTTGCCCGCCGGGGTCGCTGTGGAAAAAGAGCGGCATGGAAGGCGCTGGCGCCTCGCAGACCAGCTCACCAACCTGGTCGTAGACAGGGTTGCCCTTGTCGTCGTAGCACTTCACTTTCATGCCGAGGCCCCGTTTCTGGGCCTGTCCGGCATAGACCGGCACGGTGGGGCTGCCGATGGCGAAGCAGCCATTGATGTCGGTGCCTCCAGCGATGGAGTTGAAATGGACATCCCGCTTAACATTCTCGTATACGTACTCGAATCCCTCCGCGGAGAGCGCCGAACCGGTCTGGCAGATTTCGCGCAGCGACGAAAGGTCATATTGGCTGCCCGGCCGCAGCGCTTCGCTGCGCAGGAAGTTGAGGTAGCTGGCGCTGGTGCCGAAGATGGTTATCTTTTCGTCCTGGACGAGCTTCCACATGGCCCCGGTATCGGGATAAGTCGGGTTTCCGTCGTAGAGAACAACCGTGGCTCCGGCCCCAAGCGAACTCAAGAGCCAGTTCCACATCATCCAGCTACAGGTGGTAATATAGAAAATCCTGTCTTCCCGCTTGAGGTCGGCATGGATGACCAGTTCTTTGAGGTGATTGACCAGGACCCCGGCTGCTCCCTGCACCATGCACTTGGGCTTTCCCGTAGTGCCCGAAGAGAACATGATGTACACGGGATGGTCGGGAGGCAACTGTTCGAATTTCAGTTCCTCCGGCTCGGCGGCTACCAGCTCGTCATAACCGGCAGCCCCGCGAAGGCCGGCGACCGGGGCGCCTTCGCCGGTATAGCGCACCACTACGACATTTTGCAGTGATGGCACTCCAGCGACCACCTCGGCGACGTTGGCCAGGGAACTGAAAGTCTTGCCTTTGTAAAAATAGCCGTCGGCGACGAACAGTACCTTAGGCTTGATCTGGTCCAGGCGATCTATGGTAGCTTGCACGCCAAGGTCGCTGGCGCAGGAAGCCCAGGTTGCCCCGATGCTGGTGCTTGCCAGCATGGCAATGGCGGTCTCCATCAGGTTGGGCATGTAGGCGGCCACCCGGTCCCCCGGCTTCACTCCCATCTTTCGGAGCGAGGATGCCAGGCGCGCCACCATATCGTACAGCTCGGCGTAGGTGATCCGAGCAATCTTGCGGTCTTCACCACGGAAAACCAGGGCGGCATGGCCGTCCCGGTAACGGAGAAGGTTCTCAGCGAAATTGAGCCGGGCGCCCTTGAACCAGGAAGCTCCCGGGAACCTGGTCAGGTCGTCGACTACCTGGTCGTACCGGCGGGAGGCGCGAATGTCCACGAAGTCCCATACCGCCGACCAAAAAGCGGAGATGTTTTCCACCGACCAGTCATACATCTCATCATAGGAGATGAAACGGGTCCCGTGGCGCTGATTGACAAAATCCGTGAAGCGGGTCATGTTCGCGCGCTCCATGCGTTCACGCGACGGGCTCCAGAGGAGCCTGTCGGCGGTCGGACGTTTGCGGTTAATCATAAAGGTGTTTATTCTTCTTGTATTCCTTAACGAAGTCTTCTACTGTCCCCTCCAGGCGGTACCGGGTCTCCCATCCCCACTCCCGGCGAGCATTGGTGTCGTCCAGCTCCCGAGGCCAGCTCCGCGCTATCTGCACCATTTCGGGCACGGGTTTGAACCGGATGACCGCCTGCGGAAGGTTCTTGCGGACGGCGTCAGCCAGCTCGCCCGCTGTGGGCGAGAAACCCTGGATATTGTACACCCGCCTTTTCAGTTGTTCTTCCCTGGCCTGGCCGAGCTGGACCAGGGCGCGCACGGCATCGTTAATGTAGAGCAGCGGTATCCTGGTCGCTTCGTCAACAAACACCTCGTAGGGACGCCCGGCAGCCGGCTCCTGGACGACGAGGCTGGAATAGGCGCTGACGCCCCCGCCACCCCTGCCGGGACCGATCACCGAGGGCAGCCTGACACCGCGGAAGTTGACCCCGAATTTGCGGTGATAGTATTCTCCGAGGCGCTCGCTGAAGACCTTGGTGACGCCATACATGGTGGTGGGCCGCTGCGGGGCGTCGTCGCTCACCCGTTCCGGAAGTCCCGGACCGAAGGTGGCTATGGTGCTGAGAAAGATGACCCGCTTCACGCCGAAAAGTTTGGCCGCTTCCAGGACGTGGAAAGTGCCGCCCGCGTTGACGGAATAAGCAGCCAGGGGAGACTCCTCGGCCGCGGCCGACAGCAAAGCAGCGGTGTGATAGATAGCGTCGATCCGGTGCCGGCTGACAGCATCGAGGAGCAGCGCCCAGTTGGCCAGGTCACCCTGGACAATTGCCACCCGGCCTCTGATGTCGTCGACCAGCCTTGACCGCGGAATAAGATCGAAGAGCACCACGGTCTCACCCGCCGCGACGAGGTTTCTGGCCAGATGCGAACCGATAAATCCCAGCCCGCCGGTAATCAAACTTGGCATCGGTGTTGACCTTACAGCCTCAGCTTGTCCGTCAGTTCTTCCATGGGGGCGGGGGTCACCTCCCGGATGATGTTCTTCCAGTGTTCAAGGGACTGGTCCCGGACGAAGACACCGATGTGACCGCATTCGGGAATCACGATTTTCTCCACCTTCGAAGACGTAACGTACTTCTCCAGGGCAAAAAGCTCATCCTTAAGAGTTATGTCGTCCTCTTCCCCGGCGAGCAAATAAACAGGGCAGGTGATTCTGGAAAGGTCAACCACCTGGCCCGAGACTTCGAGCTGTTTTTTGACGAGCTGGTTCTGCCGGAACAGCTTTTCAACCGCTTCAAGATACCACTTCCCGCCAATACTGAGCGGATTATCATACCAGATGTGGTTGCGTCGCCACCGGGCAATGGCTTTTTCGTCTTCGTTGTTGATGGCCTGCCAGAGTTCCACATAATCGCCAATATACCTGTCGTACGGGTTCAAGACCCTGAATCCGGTCAACTGGAGATCGCCCGGCTGCACTCCGCCGCCCATGGCGACCATGGTTTCAAACCACGATGGGGGAAGGCAATTCACCCACAATTGGAGCTTGCTTTCATGGCGGGCAGCGTGGAAGTCAACCGGCGCAGCTGCCAGGATCAGGGACCTCACCAGTTCCGGGTGCAGCGCGGTAAAGATGGCCCCCAGCCAGCCACCCTGGCATAGGCCGATGAGATGGACGGGCTTGCCAATGATGGAGGCGGAAAGGGCAACGTAGTTCTCCAGCGAGCTTATGGAATCCGACTTGCTGTCATTGCACGACTGCGCCGGAAACCAGTCGAGGCTGTAGACCGAGGCCCTGGGCGCGACGCTCTTGATTGCCTCTATCAGCCTTTCGGTGATGCAGGAGTGGTGGCCGGCGTTCGGAGGAACTATCAGAACAGCCTCGCCCTCACCGTCCTGGAACTCGCGAAGGCAAAAGGAACAGTTCTGATACAGGACCCGGTTGTCTAACCGCCAATCGGGCCTCGAACTATATACGGTGGCTAACTCTTGCCAGTACCTGAGAACTTTTTGCATCCGGATGGTCCTCCAAACTAGGTTGAATTCTCCTGCCGCAGTAAAGGGCATCTAATAAAAAGACATGCCGCGATGGTAGCGGCATGTCGTGTTCTTCATTAGTTTCCTGGGTCTGTCGTATCAGCACGTTATTAATCTTCCATGTGGCTACAATCTACCAAAAAAACAAAATTATGTCAAAAATGTTACGAAACTGCCTGAAAAGGGGGAGCGGCGGACGTTGTTATACGATTTTGTTACGTTTTACTCGGAAATTTTACGATTAGTTGATGTCCTGTGCGTTATGATATGTTCAATACGGGCGCCAGCGGACTATGGGCAGCATGCGAAGAGGCTGGCGAAGACCCCGAGGAGCCGCCATCCACCTGGGCCGCTGAGCGGCCCCGGCGCAATTAGAAGAAGCAAGGAGCAAACCACCCATGGAAACACAGGAAAAAGGCACCACTGACGGCTTCGAAATGTACCAGAGAATGTACAGGGCATGGCTTGACGTCTACAGTTCTTGCGCCAGGGCGGCGGGAGGGTTCCCTGCTAGCTCCGGCGTCCCGGGTTTTGGGGATTGGACCCGGATGTACCAGTGGTTACCGGACATGACGAAGGGCGTGTTTCCGTTCTTCGACTACGTGAAGCAATGGAATGAAGACCTGGCCCGGGCGATCAATTCCACTATCAGGACCTATGATGCCTGGTTGAAAGGCCTATACGCTATCGCGGGTGAAGGCTACGAGATGAACCGTAAGATGGGCGCCGGGGAGGAGGTTGACGTAAACCGGTTCATCAAGGCGTGGCGCAACGC
>CAZFEA010000019.1:0-11516 GCA_964518085.1 uncultured Dehalococcoidia bacterium | reverse complement strand
GGCTACGAGAGCGCCGTGCAAACGTACGGTGAGCTGCTCAACGACTATATCGGAATCTCGCGGGTGTCGGCTGGGTTGCCCAGGGCCGGACGGGCGATGGAGGAGGACGTCACTACCTGGACGAGGTTAGGTTTTGACGTCTGGGCCGCCTGGACGGAAATGAATTTCAAGTTATTCCAGGGACTTTCCAGGTCGGCGGCGGACATCAATCAAAAGACTGCCGAGGTGCTCAAGGAGGCCAAGGAGCCGACACCCGAACGGATGTACCTGATGTGGATGGACATCGCCAGGACCTCCCTGGAGACGGCTCTGAAGAACTCGCGATACTTCGAGAGCCTGTCCAGTTTGATCGATGCCTGTACCGAGTGGGCGAAGGCGACGGGCCGGCTTTACCGTGGCGTCACGGCGCCTGCCTATGCCAGCAAGGATGACCTCGAGCAGCTTTCCGAGGAGTTGCGCCGGCTGAAGGCGTCTGTCGAGAAGAAGACAGCCAGGGCCAGGGTGGAAGAGGATAGATAGTGACGTGGAAGAAGGTCTGAGCCGGATAGTTAAGAGCTATTGCAACCTGCAGGCTGAAAGCTTCGAGTTCATCACTCGCAGCGTAGGCATGCACAACTGGCTGTCCGAGGCCTGCAGCATTTTCCAGGACCGACCTGGCCTCGGCGCCAACGAGCTATATGAAGCGTGGCGCCCCGCCTTCGAGCGCATTTTCGAACAGGTCTTCTCCCCGCTCTTCCGGCCCCACCGTTTGATGATGGCCTCTTTCCCCGGTCTTGTGAACGGAAGTCTGCCCACTTTTGGCAAGGCGGCCGACCTGGAGGAGATGGCCAGGTCCTGGGAAAGAATGTTCGACAGCGTCCTCGCTCCGGGGGAGGGCCAGGAGTTCATATTCCCCAAGGGCTTCGTTCTCGGGCTGCGAGAGGCTGTCTCGACGTACCCGCGTATGGTAAAGCTGGCCCGGACGTATGAGGCCATGTTCAAGGCCAGTTGGGAGAGGTCCCTGAAAAGCCTTGCCATCCGCATCAAGCAAAGCCCGTCTGCCTGTGAATTCACCGCGTTCTTCGATGTTTGTCGGACCGTACTGGCAGAGGAGTTCAACACCCTGTTGAAGAGCCGGGAGTTCGCCGAAGCCCAAACGGGTTTGCTGGAGGCCGTCTCCGATTATGTCGAGGCGGCGAGGAAGATGATGGAGTCGCAAATGACCATGTTCCCCGCTTTGCCTTTCGTCACCGTTAGTGAAATGGACGCCCTGGCAAAGAACGTGCACAGTTACAAGAAGCGGGTGGACGGCCTCGAGAGAAGGCTAAGGGAAGCCGAAGACAGCCCGGGTGGCAACAGGATGTCGGCGATGGAGCGACGGCTGAACGCTCTCGAGCTGCAGGTGGCGGCGATGGCCAGGCACGGTGAAATAGGGGGAGCGCCGGCAGAGAGCGACGCTTCGGGAAACGGGCACAAGAAGGCAGGAAGAAATGCAAGCAGGCGCCAGTCTTAGTTCGGTAATGCACCGGGTGTCCGAGTTGGATGCCCAGGTTGGAGCTTCCAGGGCCAGAGTCGTGATGGAGGAAGGAATCTTCAAGCTGCTTCGCTTTGAGGCGCTGACCGAAGAAAAGTACCGCAATCCGATAATGGTCGTCTACGCCTGGATAAATCGCCCCTATGTCCTGGACCTGCAAGCGGATATATCAGTGGTCCAGAAGTATCTGAGGGTGGGATTCGATGTGTATATGCTCGACTGGGGATATGCTACGCCCGCCGACCAGTATGTTGACCTCGACGATTACATGGACTTCCTTGACCGGAGCGTAGAGTACGTCAAGGAGAGCAAGAGCGTGGACCGCGTTAACATGCACGGGTACTGCCTTGGCGGCACGCTGGCCGCGGCCTACGCGGCGATACGGCAGTACAATGTGCGCAATCTGGTCCTTCAGGCGGCCCCGATTGATTTCCAAACCGATAACCTTATCGCTGCCTGGGCGCGGAGTCTGGACCCGGCAAAGGTTGTGGCGGCCTACCGTCTGGCTCCAGGCGAGTTGCTTAACAACGGGTTTCTGCTGGCCGACCCTATAAACCTGATTATGGGCAAGTACGAGGGTTTCCTGGGCATGTTGAATGCCGGTGCGGCGGCTTCGAGCTTTCTGCGCATGGACCGGTGGATTTTTGACAGCCCGGCGATACCTGCGGCCGTTTACCGGCAGTACATCACTGAGTGGTATCACCAGAATCTCCTGGCAAAGGGTGAATTCCAGGCGCTGGGCGAGACGGTTGACCTGAGAACAATCCGGGTCCCTACCCTGGTGCTTGTCGCCGAGCATGATCACATCGTACCTCCGTCGTCGCAAAAGGCGATTCTCGACTTAATATCGAGCCGGGACAAGCAAGCCTTTGAGGTGGCCAAAGGACACGTCGGGATTACTACCAGCCGTGAAAGTCACCGGGAGTTATGGCCGAGGGTATTGATGTGGCTCGAAGCAAGGTCGGAACACGGAGGGAACGGGCATGTTAGACCCCGGTCGCTGGCCGGCGATAAGGGGCGAGTGTCTCCGGCTTCTTGAGGCAATTCTGCCGCAAACCAGGGTAAGCGGGAGACCATGGGACACGGTCGACCAGGACGACGGGCTCGGATTCCGGCTGCTTAGATACCGTACAACAGAAGCCCGGGCCTACAGCTTACTGCTGGTTCCGAATATCATTAACCGGCCATACATTCTGGACCTCAATGATGACGTCAGCGTGGTGGGCGCCTTTCTTCGCCGTGGTCTTGACGTCTACACGATTGATTGGGGGTACCCCGGACCGGAGCAGCACGGAACCGGCTTCACCCAGTACGTCCGCTACGTGGAGAAATCGCAGGAACTGATTTCCAGCGGCCCGCTATCCTTGCTCGGGTACTGCACCGGTGGGATAATCTCCCTCATCAGCGCCAGCCGGCGGCCAGAAAAGGTGAAAAACCTTATTCTTCTGGCGACTCCGGTTGACTTCTCGATGCGGGACGACCCGCGAGTCGGGGCTGTCAGCTTGTTTGACGTGGAGAATGCCTTTTGGCGGTACGGCAATATTCCCGGTGAGTTCGCCAATCTCGCCGGCGTCTGCCTGCTGGGGCTGTATTCACCTCTGTTCGCGGCCAGCCATGAATTCCTGCGGGAGATGTTTTCGATCGAGCTGTACCGGGATTTTTGGAGGCGGATCAGGTGGCTGGCCGATGCCCAGGCAATCCCTGCCGTTGCCTGCCGGCAGCTCGTTGAAGACTGCTACCGGAGGAACCTGCTGATACTGAACCGCTTCAAAATTGACGGCCGCAGGGTTGATCTGGGCAGTCTGCGGTGCTCGTTGCTCAACGTGCTCGCCCGCTATGACCATCTGGTGCCGGTGGAGTCGGCTTCAGCGCTGGGAAAGGTCTACCGCGGCAGCGACTACCAGGAAATGGTCTTTCCCTCTTCACATGTCGGGCTCTCGGTGAGCCGCCGGGCCCACGAAGAGTTGTGGCCAGCAGTCTGTGACTGGCTGGGGGAGAGATGCAAGCCATATACCAGTGCTTTGATCGACTCCGCGTAGGGGCTTACAATTTATGCGTGCGTATTGGAATAGAGGGCTCTACGATGGTCGAAGGTCGAAAAGTTTGACCCTGGCCTCGCCGTCGAGGACCTGTTCGCCGCGCTGGTTCCAGCAGGTCGTCTTCAGGGCCAGTTCGCTCCGTTCCACCACTTTCCCGGTGACCTCCACCCGCGCCTCGATATCGTCTCCGATCTTGACCGGTCGCAGAAACCTCATGTTCTGGGAAAGATAGACCACCATACCTGGCAGCCTGGTCAGAGCAGCGGAGACAAGGCCGGCCACAAGGATGCCGTGGGCGATCCGCTCTTTGAAGAAGGTCCTGGCCGCATAGGCCTGGTCGAGGTGCAGGGGATTGAAGTCACCCGACACCTCGGCAAACTTGCGGATGTCTTCATCGCTGACTGTCTTGCGGAAGCGGGCCGAAAACCCTATGTCAATCTGGTCTATCGCTCTTGGAGTCAATACAATACCTCCATCTCATATAATACAGTAAGAAGATGATTTCCGGAATGCCACAAATACGCCCGACGCATGCCCAGGAATTTGACTGAGTCATCTTTTGTGAGTATAATTCAGGCAATGGAGAAGCATCTCATGAGGGAAAAGGACTAATCATGGGTTTCTACCCCAGGAGTGGATCTTGACAGGCGCTGTGCCGTATGGCCGAGCGCCTGTTTTTTTTAGGAGGCCCTAAATGCAGTCAAGCTTGATCGGCAAAATCGAAAAAGCCAGGCGGTATGCGGAAGAAAAAGACCGGGTGACCTTCCAGAGCTTCAGCCTCAAGTTCCGTGGAGAGCACAGCAACTATCTCGTGACATCCAATCTGGGGGCATGGCATTGCACTTGCTCCTTCTTCAGCAAATGGAATACCTGCAGCCACACCATGGCCACGCAGCGCATACTGGGTGGAATGCTGGCGGAAGATGAACCATCGCTGGCCGCCACGACCTATTGATTTTTGGTTTATTCAATAGGTACCTGGTCAAGGTAAGCAATAACCTCGGCCACCACAAATAGCGATCCGGCGGCAATGACCAGGTCTCTCATGTCGGCGATGGAAAGGGCGTACTTGACCGCATCGGCCACGGTACTTTCGACGCGGGCCTGAATGCGGTAGGTGCCGAACTCTGCCTCTAGTTTTTTCGGATCCATGGCCCTGGGATGTCTTGACCTGGTGACCACGACGGTATCGGCCACCCCGGCCAGTTCTTCTACCATGCCGTGGATATCCTTGTCGGAAGAAGTCCCCATGATGACGATTAGCTTTTCGTAGCGGAAAGACTTGCCGATGGCTTCCCGCAGCCGCGCCATAGAGTTGGGGTTGTGAGCGCCATCGGCCACAACCAGGGGGCGCCTTAACAGGATTTGAAGCCGGCCCGGCCAGTACACGCGGGCCAGCCCGGTGGCGATGCTCTGGGCCGTTAGCGATCGGTTGTTTCTGGACAGCACCTCCAATGCCGAAACTGCGGTCGCCGCATTTTCCAGTTGATGCGCCCCCAGGAGGGGAATAATGAGGTTATAAGTAGCTTCCGGCGTGGTAACCTGGAAGTATTGCGACCTCATATTGGCCTTTCTAAGCTGGGTGGTGACATCGATGCCGACTTTGGTCAGGCTGGTTTTCTTATCTTTGCAGGTATCCTCGATAACCTTCATGGCCTCGTCCGGCTGGGGGGCGCTGACCACCGGAACGCCTTTCTTGATGATCCCGGCCTTTTCCCCGGTAATCTTGGCGATGGTGTTGCCCAGTATGTCGGTATGGTCAAGACTTATGGGGGAGATGACGGAAACTTCCGGTTGGACCACGTTGGTGGCGTCCAGGCGTCCGCCCAGGCCGGCCTCGAGCACCTGGAACTGGCATTTCTTGCTCTTAAAAAAGGCAAACGCCAGGGCAGTAAGAACCTCAAACGTAGTCACTTTTCCGCGTTTCTGGCGGTTAGTGTGGTCCACGTGGGGCTGAATTTTCTCGACCAGTTCGGCAAACTCAGTTTCGGTAATGAAATTGTCGTCGACTTTGAAACGCTCTCTGACTGTCAGCAGGTGAGGGGAAGTGAATAGACCGGTAACTAAACCTGAGGCTGAAAGAGCCGAGGCCATCATGGCGGCTATGCTTCCTTTTCCCTTGGTACCGGCAATGTGGACCGATTTTGCCGCCTGCTGGGGGTTGCCCATTTTGTCCAGAAGGATCTCCATGCGCTTGAGATCGTAGTTCTCGGGGGTATAAGGGGCTGGGGCCTTCTCGTAGTCGGTAAGGCCCAGGACATAGTCTACGGCTTGCTTATAATTCATGGCTTGCTCCTGCCTTTCAAACAGAATCTTTTTATAAGCCACCTTCGCCCGCATGCTTACCTCACTCCTAGTATTTTACATCAATAAGCGGTAAATTAAAAGGGGGCCACTCGGTTATTGAGTTAGTTGGTTGTTGAGTTATTTAGTTTCACTGCGGCGAAAACGACCGCAGAAATGAGGCGTTACTATTCTGTACGTCATAGCCACTCCCATAGGAAACCTTGAAGATATAACCCTCAGGGCCCTCCGCCTCCTCGGGGAAGTAGATTTGATCGCTGCCGAGGACACGCGAAAGGCGCACCTTTTGCTCAGCCGGCACGGCATCAAGAACAGGGTGACCAGCTACCATGACCAGAACAAGAGGACCAAGTTACCGCGCCTCGTGAAGGCGCTGGGGGAAAATGTCAGGGTGGCCCTTATTTCTGAGGCGGGAACGCCGGGACTCAACGACCCCGGCTATGAGTTGATCCTTGCCTGCATAAACGAGGGCATCCCGGTGGTACCGGTACCCGGGCCCTCGGCAATAATCACCGCCCTGGTCATTTCGGGACTCCCGACGGACCGGTTTGTCTATCTTGGCTACCTGCCAAGACGCTCCGGGGAGCGCAGGAGGTATCTGGAATCATTGTCGGGCGAGACCCGCACCATGGTGTGCCTGGAGGCGCCGCACCGGTTGCTGGCGGCCCTGGCTGATATGAAGGATATGCTCGGCGACAGGCGGGTCGCTGCCTGCCGGGAAATGACCAAACTCCATGAGGAGGTCTTCCGCGGGCGACTGGGGCAGGCTATCGAACACTTTGGAAAACCAAGAGGAGAGTTTACCCTGGTTGTCGAAGGCGCCACTGGGCCAGAGGCGAAAGGCTCCGCCGGCGCCGAAAGCCTGTTGAAGGGCTACCATGCTCAGGGCCTGGGAGCCAAACAAAGCGTGGCCCGCGTGGCGGGAGAAACGGGTTTGCCAAAGAAGGAGGTGTACCGGATGTGGGTAAAGGCATTATCGAGTTATTGAGTTGTTGAACGCAATAACTCAATAACTCGTGTCGCCCTTGCTCATCTTCTCCCGCAGGGCGGAGGTCCTTGCCAGGTCAACTTCGCTCGTGCCGGGTCGAAAAACCACGCCATAGTCCTTCTCGGCCCCTTCCCCGGATATGATGTCTTCCAGGAAGTCCTTCTTGACGGCTTCGACAGGACGTTCCCAGGGATGGCCATAGCCCCCACCCCCCTGGCAGCGCATATAGAGCATGTCTTCACCGTCGAAGATAAAAGGGGGATGCTGCTGAGGCAAAATCCTTCTTTCCCCGCTGACCTCCGCGAAATCTGGCACGGTATGCTTCAACAGATCCCCTATGTTGGTGCTTCTCTTAATGGATACCTCGCTGCCAATCCCCGGATGACCGCCGGCAAGTCCCACCGCCGGCACATCCCTGCCCACGTAGCCCGGGTAGAATTCCAGCTTGTCCGTGTCGTGCGCCTTCATGACCAGTTCGCCTGCCGCTCCGCCGCGGAACTGGCCGGCCCCGCCGGAATCGCGGGTGATTCCCCGTTTGAGGAAGAGGAAGGGATAGCGCTGCTCAATATCCTCAATATTGGGCACGGAGGTATTGGTGGACCCGGCGATATTGGAAACGTCGAACCCGTCCTTGGTGGCCCTGGCCCCGCCTCCCTGCATGGCCGATGACATGAAGTTGACGGAAAATGGTTTGCCACGCTGGTCCAGGCCCGTCGGCGTGAGTCCCACCCATCCCCACCCCCATCCGGCCGTAGCCCGCCATGCCAGGGAAGACCCGGCCCTGGCAAGGCTCCGCACCTTTGTCGCCCGGCTCTGGGCCTTCCAACCGCCGATGGTAGACGCCCCTGAACACGGGGCAGGCGGCTCGGCGCTGAGAACTGTCTTTCCCGGCAGGATTATCTTGATAGGACGAAAACAGCCTTCGTTGGCCATGATATCGGGAACAAGCATACAGGTAATAATGTTGTGGACGTTTGCTATGGAACATCCGGCGGCAGAGTTGATGTAGGTACCTGATTGAGGATCTGTCCCGGTGAAGTCAAATGTTAACGTATCTCCTTTTACAATGAGGGTGCATTTGATCTTGTAAATCTTGTCGTAATCCAGGTATTCCACCGCCTCGTAGCTTCCCGGGGGCAAGGCGCTGATTCGCTGCCGTGTCTTCGCTTCGGAAAAGTCCATCATTTCGTTGTAACAGTCCCGCAGGGTTTGGACGCCATACCGTTCCACGAGCTTGATGATCTTGCCCCGGGCAATGTTATTAGCCGCGATTTGCGCCTTCAGGTCGAGGCCCTGGTACCGGGGGACGCGGACATTATCCAGGAAGAAGCCGAATATATCTTCCCTCAGTTTGTCCTGTTCCATGATCTTGATCGGCCTGAAGATAATCCCTTCCTGGTACCAATCGGTAGCATCAGGACAGAGCCCGGGGCGCATGGCCCGCAAATCAACGTGGTGGGTGGCGCAGCCGGTCCAGGCCACAATCTGCCCGTCAAAGTGGACCGGTGATAGCACCGCGATATCGAGGGCGTGAAGCGCGCCATCGTGGGGATTGTTCACCATGAACATATCGCCGGGCAATATGTCTGCTTGCTTGAACCTGGCCAGGCAGGCCTGGAGCATGAAACGCAGGGTGGTGCCGTGCCGGGGCATCCAGATGGAGTAGATAACAGTGCGTCCCTCGTGGTCGGCGATGTTGAAGCCCAGGTCTTTGGCGCCGACGACCACCAGCGACGCGGCGGCTCTCACCATGGAGATGCCGGCTTCCTTGCCGATCTGGGTCAACCGGTTTTGAACGATCTCTACAGTTACCGGGTCGATGTGAGCCATGGCTATTTCAGCAGGTGCTTGACAGGTTATCCAACCCGGTGCTTGTGAATCTCGGTTATGTAGCTGAGCACTGCCTCTGAGGAGCGGAACCTGGACAGGTCGTATTTCTCGTAATGGACGATGTCGTCAAGGTTGCGCCGGAAGCCGGGACGCGGTTCCCTGGCGGCATAGCCGAGAGCCACCATTAAGGGCAACCGGTAAATGTCGGGCACACCCAGGAAATTCTTTAACGGCCCTTCTGATGGGGAATTGACGCTGATCCACTCGGAATTGATACCCGCTGCCGTGGCTGCGAGGTGCATTATCATGGCGGCATTGGCCATGTTGTGATTGAGGACTTCGCGCTCGCCGGTTACGATGCTGGCGCTAACCACCGAGGTGATCAGGGTACGGGGGTCGCCCAGGATGACCACCAGGACCGGCGCTTCGGCAAAAGGAGGGATTCCTCCCGGTCGCCGCGCCGCGCCCGGGTGCTGCAGGGCCGGGACGCGGGACTGCTCCAGCGCGTCGGTGATCTTGCGTATCGCCGAATGTAGCTCGGCGATCCTCCGCCGGGCAGCGCCATCCTTGACGACGATGAATTCCCAGGGCTGGCCGTTGGCTCCCGACATCGCCCAATGGCCGGCGTCAACTATGGCCTTCACTGTCTCATCGGGTATAGGGTCCGGCTTGAAAACCCTGACGGAACGCCTGGTCTTTACAATCCGCATAAAGGTATCGAGGTCACTCATGGCATCCTCCTTGGTAGATTTGAATGGAGCTAGCAAAAACGTTCTATTATATCATGGCCGCCGCCTTTGCTTATTTGCAACAGGTATACTAAAATCAACAGTCGACCTCCCAGAATCTTATTACCGAGGTGTCTTATCATGGTAGAAAAAATCTCAGAAAGAAGACGAGAACCGGAGCCCCAGGAAGACCTCTACGAGCAGGCGATGAAGGCGGTCAACGAGAACCTGAAGAACCGCGCTGAAGGAAGGGTGGTCATCAAGGGAAAAGAGATCAACTTCTTCCAGGGGCGGCAGGGGTTCGTGAAATATTTGTTGCACCGCAAAGACTGGGCCAATGTCGGCGTACCGGGCTGGCATATTTTTATTAATCGCATCAGGGTCCACTCCGGGAAGCATAATCACCAGGGCGGCCTGGTTATTTACGTGCTCGAAGGCCAGGGCTATACAGTTGTCGATGGGGAAAAACTCGACTGGGAAGCTGGCGACCTCATCGTTTTGCCGATAAAACCTGATGGCTGCGACCACCAGCATTTCAACACT
The DNA here is from genome assembly GCA_964518085.1 of uncultured Dehalococcoidia bacterium. Classification (GTDB taxonomy): domain Bacteria; phylum Chloroflexota; class Dehalococcoidia; order JACQUA01; family JACQUA01; genus JACQUA01. Next base: position 1,571 of record CAZFEA010000019.1, on the reverse strand, counting down.
GATCCCAGCAAGCCGGCGGAGTGGCTGGCTTATGTCTTCTATCCCATGTGGGAGTCGGTGGGCGTCGGCATGGTGCAGAAAGAAGAACATCCGGATTGGATCAAGGGCAAAGGGCGGTAGCACCTGTGCGTAGGGGCGAAGCGGCGAGACCCGCCTGAGGCGGGTCTCGCCGCTTCGCCCGCCGCTTTCTGCCCTGTTTGGCAGGGCACATGGCAGCCCGTTACTGCCGGCGGGGGAGCCGCACCTTGGAAAGGTGATGAGTGTGCCCTCACGGGATTGCTTCGCTGCGCTGGCAATGACATATGAGACCCAAAACATCAAGGCCCGGAAACAAACCTTCCCATCATCCACCCCAGGATGGTTACAGCATTACGGGTCGCATCTGGATCGAGAAAGATGGCCAACTGTACCTGGGCGGCGGGCGGGTGATGCTTCTGGAACGGTTGGATGAGACCGGGTCGATCGCTGCCGCCGCCCGCTCCATGGGTTTGAGCTATCGCAACGCCTGGCTGTGGATCGACTCGATGAACCGGTTGGCCCCCTTTCCCCTGGTGGATAAAACGGTTGGTGGAGGCAGGAAGGGACATGCCAGTCTGACGCCGGCAGGTCGCCAGGCAGTGGACCTTTACCACGAACTGCGCCGTTGTCTGGATGGCCTCCTCAACCAGGGGACTCCGGGCATTGATCGCGCGAGCGGCAGGCCCATCTGTCATTACGAGCGCGGCGAAGCAATCCCGTAGCGGCACGCTGCGCGTGACCTCGGGAACAGGCAGGCAACCGGCGGGCGGGCCGCCGACACCGGCCCACGGGCCGGTCTCCCTGGTTCTCCCCTACGTGGTCGGGTGTGAACTCATGCTGAGTATGCTTACGTATTGACCTTTTTCGGCATTTGAGATAGTTTTAAGCCAGACCTTGACCATCGAATTCTCTCTGCCCTGTTACTGAAGGCGGGAGGAAACAAATGAGAAAGTCCACACATAGCTTAGACGAGTTGCGCCAGCGGGCGGAAAGAATTATTTCACTGCCGCGGGAAGAGTTTCCAAAAATGCCCGTTGCTGACATCCAGGGTCTCCTGGGCGACGTGGTTGTCAGCCTGGTAGAGCTGGAAACGGAAATCCAGGGACTTCACGCCGCGAAGGTAGAGCTTGAAGATTCTCGCCGGCAAAGCGCCGACCTGTTTGATTTCGCGCCGGTTGGCTATTTTAACCTGGACAGCCGGGGCAACGTCTCGAATATCAATTTCACCGGCAGCGACATGCTGGGCGTGTCCAGGGCTGCCATAGTCAATAAGCCTTTTCTCAGCCTGGTCCAACCCCAATATCATGAAGCATTCCGCAATTATCTCAAGAGGATGTCTGAGACCGGTTACCGGCTGAGCCTGGAAGTCGAGATGCGCCGGCAGGATGGGTCTGCCTTCTTTGCCCAGCTTCAGGCGGTCGCCCTTTACGAGAAACTCCAGATGGTCTACCGGGTATCCGTCGCCGACATTTCCGAGCGCAAGAAAGCAGAACAGGCACGGCTGGCATCGGAGAAACGTTACCGGTCCTTCATTGAAGTGACCGGAGAGCTTG
>CAZFEA010000018.1:0-17770 GCA_964518085.1 uncultured Dehalococcoidia bacterium | reverse complement strand
TGGGCCCGATCTTCTCCATGCCCATTTTCATGAAGATCTGGCCAAAAGCTCCCAGAACAACACATATAAAGACCAGAGCTATGGCGAACAAGATACGCCTCCGATTCTCCAAGGCTAGATTTTCCTGCCCACGGCAAACAGGGTAATGCCCTTTGGTAAATTGATGCCGCTCAAGATGAGCCTGTTCTCTAAACTCAGCAGCGTCTTTAACACTACATTAAGAGGTTTCGGCAGTTCCAGTCCGTCAGAGCGCACCGCTCCCCCCCGCCTGAAATTGCCTCCGATACGGTAAGTCGCCGCCGGCAGCAACAACGTCGAGTTCCAAAAACTCATTTTCTCGACCTGGAAACCGCCCGACTCAAGCAGGCGCACCAGTTGTTGCCGCGCATATCGCCTTTTGTGGTGCAAAGCGACATCATGGCGGCTCCACAGCATCATCAGAGCCGGAACCGTCAGCAGGATATGTCCACCCCTGCGGCATACCCGGAAGAACTCCTTCACGGCGTGTGCGTCCTTTTCTATGTGTTCAAGAATATCCAGGGCAACAATAACATCAAACGCCTCGCTACGGAAAGGAAGCGTGGCCGCGTCGCCCTTGAGCAGTCTGTCGTTTCCCTTCAACCGGCAAAAATTGAGCGCCTCGGAGGCAATATCCATTCCCAGGACGTTGCCGTGCCTTTCCCAGCTTCTGAGGTTGCTGCCGGTTCCACATCCTATGTCCAAAATCGAGGCTTTTCGCGGCCCCAATCTTTCCAGCATTTTCGAAATGAGCTGCCTTTTGCCCGCCCACCACCAGTTATCCTCCTCAAAGGAGTTCATCCGTTCATATTCTTCGTCATTCAAGGTGGCGTGTTTCCGTTGCCCTCGACAAGAGCTTCAACGAAATCCCGGGCGTTGAAGGGCGCCACGTCATCCATCTTCTCCCCTGTCCCTATGTAGTGCAGGGGTATCCCAAGACTGTCAGTGATAGCCAGTACGATTCCGCCCCTGGCAGTGCCATCCAGTTTGGCCAGGAAAATGCCGGTAATTCCCACTGCATCGGTGAAATGCCTGGCCTGGGAAAGCCCGTTCTGTCCGGTGGTGGCATCCAATACCAGGAGAACTTCGTGCGGGGCCCCGCCATCGCCCCTGGCCAGCACCTTCTTTACCTTCTTCAGCTCTTCCATCAAATTGATCTTGGTCTGCAAACGTCCCGCGGTATCGATGATCAAGACATCCGCATTCCTGCTCTTCGCCGCCTGAACTGAATCATAGGCGACCGCGGCCGCGTCGGCGCCCTGCTGATGGGCAATCACATCAACCCCCACCCGGCTACCCCATAGCTTGAGCTGATCGATAGCCGCCGCCCGGAAAGTATCCCCCGCGGCAAGGATTACCTTTTTGCCAGCGGCCCGGTACAGGTTAGCCAGTTTAGCGATGCTGGTGGTCTTGCCGGAGCCATTGACCCCGACCACCATCACTACCCAGGGACTTGCCGGCAATTGGCCCTCGAGGTAAGCCGTGGCAGTAGCCCCGTGGCCCGCCGCGGGTTCTGCCAGTATCCTGGCCATTTCATCTCTCAGTATCCCGCGGACCACCGCAGTCTCGGTGACTCCCTCTTTCCTGATCCGCTCTTTGACCCGGTCCAGCAATTTGCCGGCGGTCTCCACGCCGACGTCGGCGGTGATGAGCACCTCTTCCAGTTCGTCCCAGAGTCCTTCCTCGATCCTGGCCCGGGTGAACAGGGCAGTCAGCTTGCCGCCCAAAGCCTCGCGGCTTTTCCTGACGCCTTCTTTGGTTTTCTTAAGAAAGTCAAACATTTCTATTACATCGTAGTCCCCTCTCCCTCGACGGGAGAGGGTCAAGGTGAGGGTGAAACCACGTCCCCTCACCCATTCGCTTCGCTCAGGGCAGGCACTTAATCCTCTCCCGCGAGGGGAGAGGAAACTTCATTTCAGCGCCCGCAGACGAACACGCAGGTACGCCCCTAGGGATTGACAGCCTTGCGCCGCTTCGAATCCCCCACCCCTCGACTGTTCAATCCGCTCAGACTGCTCGGCTGTTCAGACTGTTCGACTGCCTCGCGGTAGCCCGTCATAAGGCTTTTGGTTACCAGACCCGGGTTTCCGGTCCCTATCGGCGATCCTTCAAGACGGGTCAAAGGCACGATTTCCATGATCGAATTAGTAGTAAAGGCCTCGTCGGCTTCTTTCAGGCTGTCCAGGGAAAGCTCCTCCACCTTCAACTCGATTCCGCCTCTGCCGGCCAGGTCGATGACAGCCTGACGGGTGACCCCCGGCAACAACCCGCTCTCTACAGGAGGAGTATACAACAAATGGTCCTTGACCAGGAAAAGGTTGCTTGAGGAGCACTCGGTAAGGAGCCCTTTTTCGTTTAGCATCACTGCCTCGTCCACCCCCCTCATCCGCGCCTCGGCGCGCGCCAGCATGCTCGCCAGATAGTTGCAGGTCTTTAGCCTGGAAAGCGGCGACCGGCTATCGCGTCGCACAGAGCAGACTACCGCACTGTGGCCTTTTCGATAGACCGCCGGAGCGGGAGCAAGATATTGTCTGGCCATTACCAGGAGGGTTGGCTTGCGGCAGGTAGCCGGGTCCGGCGCCATGTCCCCTTCTCCCAGGGACAAGGTGAGCCGGATACGAGCCTCGGTCAGTCCGTTCGCCTGGACGGTCTGCCTCACCGCATCCGCCAGCACCTCCCTGCCCGGCGCCTCGCGGAACTGGAGCGCCCGGGCCGAGCGGCAGAGGCGGTCCAGGTGCTCGTCGAGGAGAAAGACATTGCCTCCATAGGCCCGCATCGTCTCGAAAAGCCCATAGCCGTAGAGAAACCCATGATCGAAAGGGGATATCTTTGCTTCGCCGGCAGACCGGAGGGCGCCATTTATGTAGGTGATGTTCGGCGCCAACTCAGCCATGCGCACTCCAGACAGGCTTCACATATGCCAGGAAGTTCTCCAGCAGCCGGTGGCCTGGGTCGGTCATGATGGACTCGGGATGGAATTGCACGCCTTCCACCACGTAATCCTTGTGCCTGACACCCATTATTTCGCCCCCGGGAGACTTCGCGCTTACCTCCAGGACAGAGGAAAAGCTGTCAGGCTTGATAACCAGCGAATGGTAGCGACCGGCCTCGAACGGGTTGGGCAGACCCCGGTAGACAGTCTTGCCGTCGTGATGAATCTGGTCTGTCTTGCCATGGACGGGCACCGCCGCCCTGATTATTTCTCCGCCATAAACGTAACCGATGCACTGGTGACCCAGACAAACGCCAAGAAGGGGGATCTTGCCGGCAAAATGCCTTATGACGTCATTGGAGATGCCTGCTTCCCGGGGCGTACAGGGCCCGGGAGAGATGACAATATGACTCGGGGCCATCTCCTCGATTCCCGCCAGGGTGAGAGCATCGTTTCGGGAAACAACCGGGTCCCAGCCCAGCTCGCCGAGGTATTGGGCCAGGTTATAAACAAAAGAGTCGTAGTTATCGATTACCAGGATCATTTCATTTACCTGTGGGAGCAGGTCTCCCGCCTGCCCGTATCTCGCGCCTGCCCCTGGGCAACCGCAAGGGTTGCCCCTACGTCCGTCACCGCATGGTCGCGTTTCCCAAATTGACTGCTCCCAGGCGGGATTGCTTCGCTGCGCTCGCAATGACAGGCGCCAGGCCCAGGGCCTCGAACAGCGCGCGGGCCTTGTCCAGTGTTTCCAGATATTCGGCTTCCGGCTCCGAGTCGTAGACAATCCCACCGCCGGCCTGGAAATAGGCCCTGTTCCCCTTGACCAGAAACGTCCTTATGGCGATATTCAGGTCGATGTCGCCGTTAAAGCCGAGATACCCTATTGAACCAGTATACACGCTCCGCTTGGTCGGTTCCAGTTCATCAATTATTTCCATGGCGCGGACCTTCGGCGCCCCGGTGATGGAACCGCCCGGGAAGGTTGCCTTCAACAGGTCGATGTAGTTTTTGTCCTGCCGGAGTTTTCCAACCACGGTCGACGTAAGGTGAAAGACTGTAGGATAGGTCTCCAGGATGGCTTTTTCCACCACCCGTACCGAACCATATTCACAGACGCGTCCCAGGTCGTTTCGCTCCAGGTCGACAATCATTATGTTTTCGGCCCGGTCCTTGATGCTGCTGCCAAGCTCAGCAGCCAGCAACCCATCTTCGAACGGCGTTTGCCCCCTGGGACGGGTGCCCTTGACGGGCCTGGTCTCGACCTCCTTGCCACGAAGCTGCAAGAACCGCTCCGGCGAGCAACTGACCACATTGACCCCGTCGAAGCCGAGGTAGCCGCCAAAAGGGGCCGGATTAATGGCCCGCACCTTCCGGTAAAGCTCATGGGCCTGGATATCCAGCCTGGCCTCAAACCGCTGGGACAAATTTACCTGGAAGATGTCGCCGGCAATGATATACTCTCGGGCCCTGGAAACGGCGCGGAGATACTCATCGTGAGTGAAATTGGACTTGAGGCCCTCCGCCGCCGGGGTAGTCCGTAAGGAGTCAGTGGAAAAGGTCATGGGCGGTGGCCGCGAAGCCAGTGCTTTCAGTTCCGCCATGCGCCGCCCGGCCCTGTCTGCCCGCGCCAATCCGCCGGTTTCGGGGAAGCCGGTAGACACCAGGTAGGCGCTGCCCTCCAGCAGGTCATAGCCGATGACCACATCATAAAGCGCCAGGTAGCACTCGGGAAGCTGGAGGTCGTCCACCGCCAGCGAAGGCAGCCTCTCTATGAAATGACAGAGGTCATAGCTGAAATAACCCACCGCACCACCCAGAAAGGGGACCGGTCCGGTATCCTGAGTGGCATATCTATCCAGCACCGTTCCCAGGATGTCGAAGGGGTTACCCTGGAGAACCTGTCGCCCCCCCGGGCCGTCGATCATCGTCGTCCTGCCGCGGCTTCTCAAAACCAAAAACGGAGCGCTGCCCATAAAGGAAAAGCGCCCGAGCTTGAGCGGGTCCATGGCGCTATCCAGGAAAAAGCAAAACGGCCGGTCTTTCAGGCCCTCGAAGGTGTCAAGCGGCGGTGGGGCAGGGGAGAGCTTTTCGATTAACGGTTGCATTTTGTCATGGCGCGAGCCGTGGCGGCTCAGCGTAATTTCAGTGTCCCGGCGGAAGCCATTTTTTCAGTTTCTTCGAATTACTGACACGCTCTTCGGCCATGAGGTCGGCGGCCCTGGCGGTGGAAATTCCCTCAGTCTTTGAGCGCTCGATAACCCTGCAGGCGGTATCGAAGATCTTCTCTATTTTTTCATAGGCTACGGCCTCGTCGTAACCGGTCAACTCCAGGGCCAGATTGATAACCCCGCCGGCATTGGTAACATAGTCAGGGCAATACAGGATTCCCCGGTGATGGACTTCATCCCCGTCGCTGTCCTCTTCCAACTGGTTGTTGGCCGCGCCGCAGACTACCGGACACTGTAACTTTGGGATGCTGCGGTGATTGATGACCGCGCCGAGGGCGCAAGGGGCGAAAACGTCGCATTTGGTGAAAACGATTTCTTCAGGACTGACGACGGCCGCCCCCGTCTCGGCAACGATTGCCTGCACCATGGCCTTATTAATGTCGGCCACGATCAGGCGGGCGCCTGCCTGGTGCAACAACCGGGCCAAATTGGCGCCCACTTTGCCCACGCCCTGGATGGCCACAGTCTTGCCTTTGAGATCGACTGCGCCGAAGGCCTCCTGGGCGCAGGCCTGCATCGCCCGGACGACACCGTGGGCCGTGGGCATGGTCGAATCGCCGCTGCCGCCGAGATGGAAGGGCAATCCGGTAACATGAGGGGTTTGAGTGCCTATCCACTCCAGGTCCTGCATGGTCGTACCCACATCGTCGGTAGCAATATAGCGGCCGCCGAGTGAGGCGACGGCCCTCCCCAGCGCCTTGAACAGCCCTTCGGTCTTGTCCTTGAGGGGATTCCCGATAAGGACTGCCTTCCCACCGCCGAGATCAAGACCCGCCGCGGAGGCCTTGTAGGTCATCGCCCGCGCCAGCCTCAGGGCATCCCGGACCGCGTCTTCTTCCCTGGCGTAGGTCCACATGCGCGCCCCGCCCAGGGCAGGTCCCAGGGTAGTATCGTGGATGCAAATCAGGGCCTTAAGACCGATGTTGTCGTCTACTGAGTAAAGCAGTTGCTCGTAATCGTGCTGCGCCATATAGTCAAGAATTTCCAAATGCAACCCCCTTTTTGGAAAATCCTAAATCCGAAGCTCTACACGCCAGTTGAACTCACCCCTATATCACCGGTCCCTTTCCTCGATTTCGACCCCCGGCCGTTTTTCCTTTTGCATTTCCGTTCCTGGAATTTGGTTTAGTATTTCTAATCTGGTATTTGGAGTTTGTTTAGTATTTAGAGCTTAGTATTTAGTATTTGTTAGAGTGTATCCCAGAGGTCCTTCTTGTCCCTGGCCGTTTTGGCTTTCAGTTCGTCTCCGTCCACGGCGCCGAAGGCTTTATAGGATTCCGGAGAGCCGTATTCCCGTGTCTTGATTACCACCGGCATGGGTACGGCATGGCCGAAAATCAGGGCCTGTTGCCGGGACTCGAGCCGCGATAACACCGCCCTCAGCTCGTTCTTACCCGGCACCCCGGCCAGCACTGCATCCACGTCCTTTTCATTGTCCAGCAGACAGCTCAGCTTGGTACCGATCTGGGACATCACCTCAGCATCGATGCCGCTGGGGCGCTGGTCTATCACCAGCAAAGTCACGTTGTACTTGCGCATTTCCCGGGCGATGGTGCCGAAGATGGTCTGCCCGGCGATCTCGGGGTCAAGGAACTTGTGGGCTTCCTCGATGGTAATAACCAGGGGATGCGGTTTCGGCCGGCCTTCGCCGGCGGCTCTTTCCGTCGCCTCGCGGTAGCGTTCGTAAATGCGCCGGGTAAACATGTTGGCCACCAGCATGTAGGCTGCCAGGTTGTCATAGCGCCCGAACTCGATGACCACGTGATTCTTGCGTTCCAGGCGCTGTAAGATTTGCTCGGTGACGCTATCGGTAACCTCGGGTACCAGGAAGGGAAGCCGTTTCAGGCCGTCCAGACCTCTTCGCAAATTGCGGAAGGTACTTTCGGCAACGTGCAGGCGGTCAAGCAGCTCTTTGCTATCCTCCCCCTCTTTCTCCAGGGTAAGCACCTTCTTCAACCATTTCGAGTCACCGAACGCCTGGCCGAACTGGTAAACCGCCTGCCGGGCAGGCTCAGTCAAGTTCAGCGTCTTCGACAGCAACTCGATGTCCTCCGGCTCGATCTCGTTCCAGCCGATCTTAATAACCCCATCCGTGGCCACCGCCCGGCGCCGCGACCTTTCTTCGTCCAGGGTGAAAACGGAGACCCGGGACGGGAATAGCTGCTTCAGGCCCTTGACCTCGTAGTCTCGTTCACTGGTGCCACGCCAGCCATACTCATCGTGCATGTCGAAGACGAGGTTGGCCGCCACCCCTTTTTGCAGCATGCCGATGAGCAGCAGCCGGGTAAGAAAGGTCTTTCCGGTGCCGCTCTTGCCGAAAACGCCATTCGACCTCTTTACGAACTCGGCAAGATTGAGGCACACCCTGGTCTCCATGTCCAGAGGGTTGCCGACATGGAACCGGTTGTTATCCTCTTTACCGAAAACGAGGTCGATATCCCTTTGCGAGGACAGGAACACCGGTGAGAAATGGCACGGTATGGTCTTTACCGGCTGTGGCCCTTCCAGGATAGCCGCGGCCTCGCCGCCGATAACCAGCGTCGGCGCGACATGAATAATGCCGTAAGTTGCCGTGCCGGTCATGACTTTCTTGACAAAGGGATCGGAAATATCCGGCGGCGTCTCCTGCAAACCGGGGCCGATGGCCCCCAGTTTAATATCGGTGATCATCCCCAGGAAATGGCTGCGATCGCCGGTGATGGTCACGTACTGGCCAACCTTCATCTCTTCGATGGCAACCGATGGGTCCAGCCGGACGTCCAGGCCGGTTACCAGCGAACCCGAGGTGACAATCCCCAGCTTCCTATCTCCTTCAGGAAGGTTGCCCATCACAGCCTGATCCTCCTCAAAATGTAGTTCAGTTTATTGAAGTCCTGGTTATACAGGACAGTCAACTCCTTCCCCGCGGCCACAAGGAAGTCGCCGGGGCTATCCTGCGCGACGCTCATTTGCCTGAGGCAGGCGGCGATGAGTTCCTCCGGCGGTCCCTGCATCTGGCTGCCCGCCAGCAGCGACAAAAAGTCAAAGGACTTTCCGAATTCTTTCAATTCGGCCTGGTCGCACTGGAAGACGAAACCGTGGACCCGCGGGGTGGAAGCCGGCAAAAAGTGGCGGATAGAAGGGCCGTCCCGGTAACCGACCACCACCGCCCGGAAGCAGGTGCGCAACAGCTTGGACAACTGCGGATGCGAGTGGTAAACGTCCGCCTCATCGCTCTCTTTCTTGCCCAGGGCCACGGTAGTGCGTCCCGGCTCGAGAGAAGCGGTCGTTGTGTCATGGACTACGGCATAGATCTCCGTCCCTTCGCCTTTGGTTTTGACCAGGCCGCCGAAGGAAGGAGCGCAATACAGGTCATAGCACTCGGCGACGAATTCCCTGGTGCCGGCCTCGATGATTTCCCCTGTCCTGGTCATAGCCACCTGAGCCTCTTGCTGGAATTCTTCAATGACGTGTCACGGTGTATGTGGTCCTCCATCAATTCCCGCGCTATCAGGCTGCGAAAGGCTTCCCTGTCTGCTACCGTCACCACCGCCTTTTCATGGGCTTCCTGCAAGGCAATGGGGTAGCCTCGTCCGCGCTGGCACTGGTCGTAAATAGCCGCATGGGCCAGGTCCAGGAGGTCCCTGTTCTCAGCAACCCACTCCGGTATTTCCACCCTGCCAATCTCTTCGCCGGTGTTGAGATAAAAGAAATGCACCAGGTGCCGGCCGTAGTGCCTGGTAACTTTTGAAGTGCTGCAGAACAGCTCGGACCGCTCGCCAGGCTGCAGCAGCCGTTCGAAAACCGTCCGGTCGGGTATCCCCGATACCGAAGCGCACTGCCTTTCCGCAGGTCCGGCGGGGCCGCCGCAATGGTGATCGCAGTCGGGGGCTGAGAACGGGCAAACGGCTACCCGCAGGACATTGACCACCTCCGCGCCGCCGGGGTAGCTGATGTAGGAGGCCACCGCTACCGGCTTATCCATGCTTATCCGGCTCAGTTCGTCGAGGTGGCCCAGGAACCCTTTTTTGAGGAACATTTCCACTATGTAATCGGGAAATGCCTGGGTGACAAGCCCGAACAGGACCAGAGTGCCATCGAACAGGGCCAGGGTAGGTTTCCAGGGCGGAGAAGCCCGGAGTATCCGGCTGGCCAGGGCCACTTCCTCCACCGCCCTCCTGATGCCCAGGAGCACCGCGTCCATCCGTTGCTCCTGGTGGCCGTTGGCCGGGTCCTTGATGACCAGGTCGTCGGGCGCGCTGTAGAGACGGGCGTATGATTCCAGCCTGGCTTCTGGCGAAGCTCCGTAAGCCAGGTAGGCCAGGCCCATGTTTAGCAGGTAGCAGGACAGGGCGCTGTGCCGGTCGAGATCGATGTTGGAGCCATCGACCGCGAGGACGCCGTGGTCGGCAGGAAGGGCCGGCAGCGGGTGGGTCCGGCAAAGCCCCCCGGCAAGTCCGGCTACCAGCCATGAAGTCCTGGCCGCCTTTAGCTTTTCTTTCAGCCGGTCGAGTCTTGATTCCTGGTCACGCATGACACCGAGGGCGGCCTCGAGTTTGCGCCCTCGCTCGCGGGCGCTTTCCCTCAAGTTCTGAACCGCCTGCTCGATCTGGGAAACGACCTGGGTCAGTTCTAATGTCATAAGAATTGTGTCGTGAACTGATAGGAAAGTATAGCATATCGAGGAGATAGGAGATAGAGATAGAGATAGAGATAGAGGTAGAGATAGCGCCTATTGCCTGACGGCCGGATTCCTCGTATCATTGGAAATGCAATGGCGGGCCTAACCGCTAACTGCTAATTGCCAGTCGCTAACAAGGAGGCAGTCCAATGGCAACGGGACTCGTTTATGACCCGATATACCTGGAACACCAGACCGGTTCCCACCCTGAAAACGCCTCAAGATTGACCGCGGTCATGGACCACCTGAAAGCCACCGGAATGCTGCAAAAAATAACCGTCATGAAGCCGCGGGCAGCTTCCGTGGAAGAAATAGCACTGGCCCATGACCGCCACTATATCGAATCTATCGAGCTGAAGGCCAGGACCGGGGGCGGCTGGCTGGACGCGGATACTTACCTGTCGCCGGCCTCCTACCGGGTGGCGCTGTATGCCGCGGGCGGCGTCCTGACCGGTGTGGAGGAGGTGATGGAAGGCAGGCTGGATTCCGCCTTTGCCCTGGTCAGGCCGCCGGGTCACCACGCCAGCAGGGCGCGGGCCGCCGGGTTCTGCATTTTCAATAACGTCGCCGTGGCGGCAACCTATGCCCTTGCCAAATATGACCTGGGTAAGATAGCCATCGCTGATTTCGACGTTCATCATGGCAATGGCACCCAGGACATCTTCTATGTCGACGCCCGGATATTATACTTTTCGACCCACCAGTACCCCTTTTATCCCGGGACCGGCCAGGTCAGCGAGACCGGGGCAGCCAGGGGCAACATAGTGAATGTTCCACTGCCGGCTACCAGCGGCGATGAGGCTTTCCTCAGGGCATACGGCGAGGTCTTCACCCCCGCCGCCCTCCGATTCCGCCCGGACCTGATAATAGTTTCCGCCGGATATGACGCCCACTGGATGGACGAAATCTCTATGACCCGGCTAACCGTTGACGGGTATGCCAGGATAGTTGCCGCGATCAAGAAAGTGGCCGAAGAGTCGTGCCGGGGAAAGATGGTCTTTGCCCTGGAAGGCGGCTACAACCTCCGCAGCTTGCCTGCCTGCGTCAAGGCGACCATTGAAGTGCTGCTGGGGGAAAAAGAGATTGCCGACCCGCTGGGAGCGCCGCCGGGAATTGCCCGGCCCGCGGGGATAGATCAGCTCATTGAAACGGCGAAACGGCTACATAGTTTGTAGTAGCACGTTGCACGTGCCGTCCCGTGCCGGTGGGTCGTAGTAGCACGTTGCACCTGCCGTCCCGGTGGCTCGTAGTAGCACGTTGCACCTGCCGTCCTGGTGGTAGCCGCGAGGATGGTGGCGTGGCTCGCCCTCAAATCAGCCGAAATCGAATTATCTGAGTCATCGACCTTTTTTTGCCCAACAAGCACCCATCGGCAGCGCTCACAACGCGGAACAAGAATGTTATTTCACAGGCGGGGACGCCTGTGCCACCAGCAACAGTCGCCTCTCACTTCCAACTTCTCACTTCCCACTTCTGTTTCCGTCCGCCTTTTCCTCTCCCAGGGGACAGATGATATCGCACTCCATGCAATCGGTCTCGCAAGGCTCCACGTGAATGGTCACCCTGGCATTGGGCAGCTTGCGGGCGATATCCGCCTCAAGGTGGTCGGTCATGCGGTGGACTTCTTCCAGGGAGGCGGTCCTTGACATAACAAGATGCAGGTCAATTTCGCGATATGCCCCGCTCTTCCGTGTTCGCAGCTCGTGGAAGCCGATAAGCTCGCCGAAGTGCTCCATGATGGAATCTCTCACCGCTCTTTCTTCCTCGGCCGGCAATCGCACATCCACCAGCGCAGCAAAGGCCTTTCGCAGTATGATGTAACCCGTCCGCATGATATACAGGGCAATGCCGATGGCGATCAGGGGATCAAGCAAGGTAATCCCGGTGAGCCGCACCGCCAGCAAACCCAGCAAGATGCCCAGGGAAGTGATGGCATCTACCGTCAAATGCCTCGCTTCCGCTTCGATGGCTATGGAATCGGTCTTTTGAGACACCTTAAGCAGATAGCGGGTTACCGCCAGGTTGACCAGCATTGAACCCAGCATTACGCCGATTCCCAGTTCGGGGTACGCAATCTGCGCGCCGGCCACGACCCTCCTCACCGCCTCGTAAATAATGAGTCCGGCCGCGAAGAAAATGAGAATTGCCTCAACCGTGGCCGAGATGTTCTCGACCTTGCCATGGCCGAAAGGATGTTCACGGTCGGGCGGACGGGCGGCCACCCTGACGCTGAAAAAGGCGATCACGGCGGCGGTCAGGTTGATCATGCTATCCATAACCCCGGCAACGATGCTGACGCTGCCGGTGATGATGGCCCCGGTCAGCTCGAGCATGATGATGAAGCTGTTCGAAGCTACCGAGACCGCGGCCGCTTTTACATTGGCTTGTCTATTCTGGTCGGCAACCAATTTTCCCCTTGATGTCCGATCATCGTTATTGCCACGCCGTAGCCGCGGGCCGATGGCCCGCTCTTGCATTTCCGGTGATCGAATAATTCGTGGGGTTCTGAACCGGCTGAACAAAAAATATGTTCGAGCCAAATAATTCCATTACCGGTAATTCGAGGGCGGGCCACCAGCCCGCGGTTACAGGTTCGGCACAGCGCGCCTCAGCCGGATGCCGGTACGGGCACGCGGCAGCGTGCCGCTACGCAGGCCGTCTCCCGCCTCTTGCTTCCTACTTCCCGCTTCCCACTTCCCACCTCTATTTCGCCCGGGCGCCGCCCAGCGAACCGAGGCCAGGTATCCAGGAGAGGAATTTGCCCCACTCCCGGTTTTCCCACACCACCAGGAGCTGAGCCGCGTTACATATGGAACCGTAAGTCCCGACAATAACGCCGATCAGCAGGGTGAGGATGAAGAACTTTATGGTCACCCCGCCAAACAGGAAGAGGGCCACGATAACGAACAAAGTGGTCACCGTCGTGTTCAGGGAGCGGGACAAAGTCTCCAGGATACTGTGGTTAACCAGCGATGGATAATCCTTGAATCTGCCTCGCAGGGCATTCTCCCTTATGCGGTCGAAGGTGACAATAGTATCGTGGACGGCATACCCCGCTATGGTGAGCACACCGGCGAGAAACATGGCGTCAACTTCCACCCCGGCGAATCTGCCGAGCAGCGAAAATATCCCCAGGATCACCACCAGGTCATGCGCCAGGGCGATCACCGCGCAGGCGCCATAGCGGAATGGCCTCGGCACCTTGCGAAAAGCAATGGTAATATACAGCAAAATGGCAATGGCGGCGACAAATACCGCCCGCCCGGCGTTCTGTTCGATTTCACGGGCAACGATAGGAGAAACAGAGTAGAAATCCCTGATAGTGAAGTTGCCGAAGCGCCCTCTGAAAGCTGTCTCCAGCCTTTCCCGGTCTCCCGGTTTGGTAACTTCGCCGGTGGGAGTCTTTTCTTCAGCGGCCAGTTCCCTGGTGCGAACGAAAAAATCGCCTTCCCCGGTCCGCTGTATGATGGCATCGCCCAGGTCAAGCCTGGTCAGTTCCTCCCGTAGTTCCGACTCGGTCACCTGCCGTTCGAAACGGAGCGTTATGGTGCTCCCCGAAGTGAACTCGATGCCCCGTTTCAAGCCGAACGTGGCCAGGGAAATAATACCCGGGACCATTACCAGGAGCGACAGGGCAAAGAACCAGTAACGCTTACTGACAAAATCTAACAAGGCTCCTCCTATCGGACGAAAAGTCCAGGCTTGCGGGCAGCGGCAGTTCTGAGCAGCAGCCTCAGGAAGGTGCGGGTGATAGTGACGGCGCTGAACATGCTAACCGCAACGCTGATGAGCAGAGTCAGGCCAAATCCCATAACCGCGCCTGCCGCGAAACGGCTGCCGAAGTAGATCAGTATGAAGCAGGTTATGAACGTGGAAATATTGCTGTCCCGGATGGCGGTCCAGGCGCGCCTGAACCCGGCCTCCATGGCAGCGCCAACCGTCTTGCCGGCTCGCAGCTCCTCTTTCATTCTTTCGAAAATCAGGACGTTGGCGTCGACGGCCATACCGATGGAGATGATGAAAGCGGCGATGCCGGCCAGGGTGAGGGTGACCCCAAGCATCTTGAAAATGGCCAGTACCAGGGCGCCATAAACAATGAGGGCGGCGTCCGCCATCAGACCGGGCACCTTATAGTAGATGGCCATGAACAGCAACACCATGACCAGGCCGATCATGCCGGCAATCAGGCTCTTCCTCATCGAGTCGGCCCCCAGGGTGGGATCGACATCCTGCTGCTGGATGAGCTTCAACGGGGCCTGCAAGGCGCCCGAGTTAAGCTGGATAGCCAGGAGGCGGCCTTCTTCCAGGGAAAGGCCTTCAATAATCCCCCTGTCTTCGATAACCGCCCTGACCACCGGGGCCGATATGACCTGGCCGTCGAGAAAGATGCCCAGTTGCTTGTTTGGCTGCAGCCTGGTGGTAATCTGCTTGAATAGCAGCGCGCCTTCTTTGTCCCACTCAAAATTCAGCACCGGCGTGCTGGCCACCCCTGACAGGGTAACCACAGCATTAGGTTTCAGGAATTGCCCGGTGAGGGCCACTTCCTGGCCGCTGCTGCCGATGCCGGTAGCCGGCTTGAACTTCGGCTCTCCCTTTTCGTCGAACTCCGGTTGCCCGGTGGGGCCAATGACCGGCTCCTTGAACTCCAGCAGGGCTGTTTTCCCTATCAGCTTGACGGCCTCGTCAACGTTCCTGATACCCGGTAATTGAACAATCAACCGGTTTTCACCCTGTATCTGTATGACCGGTTCGCTGACCCCATAGGCGTTGACCCGCCTTTCGATGGTCTGCCGGATGCCATCCATAACATCGCGCTCAGACGTGGTGGCAGGCTTCTTGCTCATGTCGGCCTCATAGGTCAGGTGAGTCCCGCCTTTGAGGTCGAGCCCCAGCCGTATGCCCTGCCTTCCCAGCCGTGTCGAGTCCAGGGGCCATATCAGCCAGACTGCAAAAGCGAACAGGGCCAGGACAAATAGTAAGGAAAGATTCCTGCGCATCTATGAGTCTCCTTGACAAGTAATGTTCCCTCTCCCTTGACGGGAGAGGGTCAGGGTGAGGGTGAAATTCGGTGGCCCCCTCACCTTAATCCTCTCCCGCAGGGGGAGAGGAAACCAGGTTCCGGGCGAACACCAGGGCTTCTTCCCTGGTCCGGACCTCTCCCGATGCCTGGGCTTCCCGGACTTCTTCCAGTATCTTGCCCAGGTCCGGGCCCGGGCGCATGCCCAGCACTTTGATCAGGTCATGGCCGTCTATCAGCCTCGGCGGCGACACCGTTTTTTCGCCGGCTTCCTTTTGCTGGACCAGATAGTCCACCGTCCGCACGTGGCCCTCCCATTCCTGCCGGTCCAGGCCCGGTCCCCTGGCCGCGAGGTGATCGGCCAGGCTGAGAAACAGGGTATCCAGGGCCACTGAGCCGGTATCGCGAAAATACCGGTAAATGGCCCGGCGCGTCGGCAAAAGCCCCTCGTGATGCAACTGCCCGGGCCTCATGTGATGCCTGATCTCGGCCACCACCGTCTCGGTCTCGCGGCGGCTGAAACGCAGGCGCTGCATGACGCCCTCCGCCAGCCTGGCGCCTTCCACCTGGTGACCCAGGAACCGCCACCGTTCCCCTTCCCTGGTCCTCGTCCGGGGCTTGGCGACGTCATGAAAAAGGGCCGCCAGTTTCAGCAGCGCCGTCCTGCTGGCGCCGGTATCCGTTGCCCGTTTGAAGTGGGCCCTTATCCCGGGCGTCCACGGAACAGCGGAAACTATGTCGTCACTGTCCCGGCCGGCGCCCGCCAGCAATTGTTCCGCGGTCCTTACCGTCTCCAGGGAATGATTGAAAACGTCCCAGTGGTGCTCTTTGGGCTGTTCGACGTTGCGGCTTTCGTTCAATTCAGGGAATAATACTCCTAAGAGACCGACTTTGTCCATATAGCGCAGCCAGAAATAGGTCCCCGGCGCCTCCAGCACCCGGACAAGCTCGAAACGTACCCTTTCTCCGGACACGCCCGAAAGGAGCCCGGCGTGCTCCCTGACCAGCGCCTCGGTATGGGCGTCAATGGCGAAGTCCAGCTCGGCGGCGAACCGGATGGCGCGCAGGAGACGGCCAGGGTCGTCGCTAAAGACCCTGTCGCTTACCGCCCTGACCATCCTGCGGCCCATATCGGCCCTGCCGCCCAGCGGGTCGATTACCGGAACGACAGTCTGTCCCGCGGGCACAGTCTCAAGGGGCGCGGCCAGGCTGTTGATGGTGAAATCCCGCTCCCTGAGGTCATCTTCGATTGTCCCCCTGAGCGCGCTGAAATCAACATTCCACTGCCTGCCGCCGTCTTCCCTCAGTACCACGCGGGCCACTTTATTGAATTCATCCAGCAGTACGAAACTGCCGTTCATTTCGCCGGCGAGGTCGCGCAGCCGGTTGAGGTCAAGTTCCACCAGGGCAATATCAATATCCGCCGTTGGCCGTTGCAATAGAATGTCCCTGATATACCCCCCTACCAGGTATCCCCCGAGCCTCTCCTTTCCCAGGACCGTCATGACCTTGGCCAGGACAGGAAAGCCGGGGGATCTGGCCAGGTCCAGGCTCGCCGTCCATCCGACTTCGTCCATCAGCTTCCGGCAAGTTCCGGCTCAGGCTGGTTCTTCTTCAGCTGGTCAAGACTTTCCAGGTGGTCTATGAACAGAATGCCGTTTAAGTGGTCTATTTCATGCTGCAGGGCCTGGGCCAGCAGACCTTCCGCCTTTATCCGGGACGGTTTTCTGCCAGGGTCCAGGCCCTTGACGGTAACGCAGATGCTCCGGCTTACCTCGCCATGATAGCCCGGAATGCTCAGGCATCCTTCCTCCATCAACTCCTCCTCACCGGCCTTCACTATTTCCGGGTTGATAAGGCAGACCGGCTCGCTATCCGGCTCACCCACAACGATGATCCTCAGGGAAACGCCGACCTGCGGCGCCGCCAGGCCGGCGCCGCGGGCGGACTGCATGGTCTCCATCATGTCGCCGATCAACTTGAGCACGGAAGGGTCTATTATGCTAACCTTCTTCGCCTTTCTCCGCAAGACGGGGTCGGGAAGTTTCCTTATTGGTATGACTGCCATTTGAGTGCCTTGATATGAGAAAATAGCCCCCATGCCAATGAGGGCTATTTCGCCAGAACTATGCTACTTACTGGTACCATCACTGTGCGGACCCGGTGTGCACCGGTGTTTGTCCTTGTCCGAAGGGTACCTTTTAAATTCTATCATGGGGGTCAACTCTGTGTCTAACCGCCTCGACAGGCTGGAAAGCCTGTCGTACCGGGCGGGCTAGCCGCACCCCGGCGCACTTCCACCCCGCCACTGGCTAGCCCCTACCTGGGTGTCGTTAAATTTTAGTAAAACCGGGCTATTTTCCCCGGACGGCACCTTGCAAAGTGCGCCAATAACCCATAAAATGCACAATTAATCTGGATACGGTACAATTGTTAATAAAGGGAAAGGCAACTAACATGGAGGACCATTCTTACACCAGGCGGCAACTGGAGAAAGAGTCCATAAGGCTGGCCATGGAGAGCCAGTGGGCGGAAGCGGTCACTGTTAACAAGCAAATACTTGCCGGCTATCCGGGGGATGTCGAAGCGCTCAACCGGCTGGGACGCGCCCTCATGGAGATGGGGGAATACCAGGAGGCCTGGGACGTCTACCGCAAGAGCCTGGGCATAGAGGCCGATAACACCATTGCCAGGAAGAACATGGATAGGCTAACCCAGCTTATCGAAGCCGGCAAGAAGAAGGAGGAGGTCGTCGGCCACAAAGTGGCCCCTCAGCTTTTCATCGAGGAAACCGGCAAGACCGGCATAATCCACCTCCGCAAACTGGCGCCGCGAGACATCCTGGTCAAATTCTCGCCCGGAGAGGCGGCTACCTTGCAGGTCAAGAACTCGCATCTGCTGGTGCTCGGGCCCGC
>CAZFEA010000017.1:5439-18026 GCA_964518085.1 uncultured Dehalococcoidia bacterium | reverse complement strand
GGGGATACAGGGGGATTTGCCCTTTTTCAAAGGGGGAGACGGCGACATTTTCAGAGCAGGTAACAGGTAACAGGCGGCAAACGGCACGGCACGCCGTGCTGCTACGGCAGGCGGTGGAACCAGAGCAGGGACAGCATGCCCGCCACCAGCAGCGCCACGGCGGCGAAGGCGGTGAAAAAAGCCGTGAGTTCGGTTTGCTCCGCCTTGATCACCAGGCGGGTGGCGATATTTTCGTAAATAGTCCCGAGGTCGGTCTCGCTTTCGGCCTTGAAGTAGGCGCCGCTGGTCTTCTCGGCGATGTTCTTGAGGGTTTCCTCGTCCAGCCGCACCCTTATCGCCCGGCCCTCTATTCGCAATATCGTGCCGCCGGGGTTGCCCACACCCACGGTGTAGACGCGCACGCCCCGGTTGACCGCCTGTACGACCGCTTCCATCGGCCGCACTCCCACATTGCTTTCGCCGTCGCTCAAAAGCACGATGACCCCGGAAGAGAATGTCCCCTGGGGCACCGGAGCCGGCGTCGGCGTTGGCTCGGCAAGGACCAGCGAGTCCTTATAAAGAGGTGTCGGCTTCCCGGCCAGCTCTTCCTGGAGGGCATCGACCGAGGTAATAATCCCGCGACCGATGGCCGTTCCCCGGAGCGGGATTAGACGGTTGATGGCTGCCAGCACCGCTTGCCGGTCGGTAGTAGGCGCCTGCACCACTGCGGCATTGTCGCTGAAGGAAACAACGCCGATGCGGATGTTCTGAGGCTGTTTCTCCACAAATGTCCGGGCCGCCGATTTGGCTGCCTCCATGCGGCTGGGCTTAAGGTCGTCGGCGCGCATGCTCCCGGAAACATCGATCGTCAGGATCACGGTACCCTGCTGCGAAGGCAGGTCGAGGGTTGCCGCCGGACGGGCCACGGCGACGATCATGGCCGTAAGCCCCACCAGAAATATGATGGCCGGTACATGGCGGCGGAAACCGGGGCCGCGTCCCAGGGCCTCTTTGACCAGGCTGAGACTGGAATAACGCAACGCATATTTCTGGCGTCGCCCTTGAATAAAAATATAAGCAATTATCAGCGCCGGCACCAGGGCCAGCAGCCATAACATTTGGGTCCAAAGGAATGACATTCTTCCTCCCTCTAGAATGAAGACGGCGCCTTCTTCCGCTGCTGCCGCATGCGGGCAAAACGCGTTATCTGTTTGACCAGGTCGTCCTCTGTGGAAATCGCCAGGACATCCACCCCGGCGCGTTTGAAGACGACGTTCATTTCATATTCGCGCCGCCGTGCGTTTTCGGCAAACCGTTTCCTGAACTTCTGGTCGTGGGTATCTACATAAAGCTGTTCGCCTGTTTCCGAGTCCTCTATGTAGACCGGCCCGATGTCCGGCAATTCCGCTTCCCGGGGGTCGTGCAGGCGTACCGCCAGCACCTCGTGTCGGCGCGACAGCGCGCCCAGGGGCTTGCCCCATCCCGGCGCACTGATGAAATCGGAAACAATAAAGACCAGCGACCGTCGGCGAATGGTAGACAGCGCTCCTTCGAGGAGGGCCGTCAGGTTAGTGGCCGGGGCGCGCTTCAGCCGGGGCTGTCCAAGGAGCCTGCTGGTGAGCTGCAGCACCTGGGACCTGCCGTTCAATGGTGGGATCACCTGTTCCATCTTGCCGCTGAAGAGCATTGCTCCTACCCGGTTGCCCCGGCGTGTCAGCAGCCGCGCCAAAACAGTGACGAAATCGATCAACAGGTTTCGTTTCAGGGTCTGGACGGTGCCAAAGTCGACCGACGGGCTGAGATCGAGCAGGAACCAGGCGGTAATGTCACGGTCTTCCATGTACTGGCGGACATACGGTGTTTGTAAACGCGCGGTGACATTCCAGTCAATGTACCGGATATCGTCGGTAGACTGGTATTCGCGCAGGTCGGCAAGGTCGAGACCATAGCCATGAAACAGCGTCCGGTAGTCCCCCTGAAGAAGCCCGTCGAGGCGGCGGACCACCGTCCAATCGAGGCGCTGCAAAATGGCTTCAGGGTTACGTAGTGACTGTGGCATGGCTCTGCAATGGTTGCACCGGCGCGGACACTTTTTCCATTATGCGCCTCAGTACCGCATCCGCGGTAACACCGTCGGACATCGCTTCGTAGGAAAGGACAAGCCGGTGACGCATCACGTCCAGGGCGATATCGATGACGTCCTGCGAAGTGGCATAATTGCGGCCGCGGATAAAGGCCAGGGTGCGTCCGCCAATGATCAAATTGATTGAGGCGCGGGGACTGGCGCCGTACATTATGTACTTGGCTATCTCCGGCATGCCAAACTTCTCGGGCTCCCGGGTGGCTGTCGCCAGGTTGACGGCATAGCGTATCAAAGCGGGGTCGACGAACACCTTTTCAGTCTCGCGCCGGAGCGCCACCAGTTGTTCGGTGGTCACTACCGCCGCCGGCGGAGTCAAAATCCCGGTCGATCGCTCGACGATGACGAACTCATCGTCCTCGCTGGGGTAGCCTACCAGCACCTTCATCATGAACCGGTCCACCTGCGCTTCGGGCAGGGGATAAGTCCCTTCGGTCTCTATCGGGTTCTGGGTGGCCATTACCAGGAAAGGCTCCGGCACTTTGTATGTCTGCCCGCCAATAGTGACCTGTCGTTCCTGCATCACCTCCAGGAGGGCGCTTTGCACCTTGGCCGGAGCGCGGTTGATCTCGTCGGCGAGCAAGAGATTGGTAAACACCGGGCCAAGGGAGGTGCTGAATTCGCCCGTTTTCTGATTGTAAATGCGGGTGCCCACCAGGTCGGCGGGAACCAGGTCAGGTGTGAATTGAATACGTTTGAAAGCGCCATGAATGGCTTCCGCCAGGGTCTTGATAGTGAGCGTCTTGGCCAGGCCGGGCACGCCTTCGACCAGAAGGTGTCCCTGCGCCAGCAGCGCCACCAGCACACGCTCCAGCAGATGGTCCTGCCCGACGATAACCTTTTTGACCTGGTACAGGACCTGCTCCATCAAGGGAGCGCCCTCAGGTCTTCTCGTTTGTTGTTGTGTCATGTGGTAATGTCCTTTTTTGTTTGCTGTCATTGCTTCGCTTCGCTCGCAATGACCAGGTCTAATACGGCGGCGATCCTATTGCGGATGCCGCGGTTTCTATGGGCACAGCAAAGCCGATGCCGATAAAGACCTCCTGCTCGGTAGGGTTCAATAATGCGGTTACAATTCCAACCACCTCGCCGTCCCGGTTCAACAGGGGGCCTCCAGAGTTGCCCGGATTGACCGCCGCGTCGAATTGAATCAAGTTAGTCAGGCTTTCGCCGGTCCTGAGCGACCGGTAGTTGCGCCGCAGCCCGGAGACCACACCGGCGGAAAGCGAGTTAGTGATGCCAAACGGGTTCCCCACAACAACGATCTCGTCTCCCACGCGCAGGGTCCCGGAACTGGTGAAGGTAGCCGGAAGAACATCATCGGGAACAACATCGGGACGAAGGACAGCAAGGTCGTTTTGAGGCTGTCTCACTACTACCGAGGCTTCCGTTTCCAACCCATCGGCAAAGGTGACGTGCACCGTGGATGCGCTGGCCACAACATGCAGGCTGGTCAGGATGCTTCCTGCTTCATCAATCACCACCCCCGTTCCCAGTCCGCCCTCGGCTGGTTGGTCCTCCCCTGACCCGGTAGTGGCGATTCGCACCAGGGAAGGCCTGATCACCTGGTAGACCTGTGATGCCAGGGACGGTTTGGGTGTGGCCGATTCCAGCGCCTTTCCCACAGCAGCATCGATATCCCTCTGGGTCAGGCGGTGAGGTTCGGGTTTGGCCATATCGTACAAACGTACTGTGCCAAAAGTAACGATGCCAACCGCGGCCAGCAGCGGGACGAACCGAAGGCGATTGGTTAGACGGGCTAGTCTGTTCTGCCGCATATCATGGCTCTCTTTACCAGGCGTTGCACGAACACCTTCACACATTAACTTCTTACACGGCAGAGCAGGTTCATAAAGGTTTCTGCCAGAGTAATGGTCAAATTCTCTCAGTTACCGGGGATGTTGTCAAATTATTTTTCCAGCGCCAAAAATGTGATAAACTAGGCCGACTGTCGAGAGCACGTCAAGAAAATTTATTTCGGGAGGGATACACAGCATGAACGTTGACACCGGCACCCTGGGAAGGCATGAACTTCACGATCTGATGGGAAATGCTATAACGCCGTTGCCCATCGCCCTGATCAGCACCGTCGGAGAGAATGGCTCATTCAATGCCGCGCCTTTCAGCTTTGTCGCACCGGTAGTTTCCAAGCCCCCTATCGTCTGCGTGTCGCTGGCTCGCCGTCAGGGACAAAAAAAGGATACGCTCAAGAACATAGAAACCAGCCAGGACTTCGTCATCAATATTGTGGACGAGAATTTGATCAAGCAGGCTGTCCAGGCATCAGGAGATTTTCCCAGCGATGTTGACGAAATCAAACTGGTCGGACTGACCCCGCTGAAGAGCGAAAAGGTGAAGTCCCCTCGAATCGGCGAATCGAAAATCAACCTGGAATGCAAATTGCTGCAAACCCTGGAATTCATCGAAGAGGGCAATGGCCTGAGGTCGGTTGTCTTTGGACAGGTCGTCCAGATACATGTTAAAGACGAAATCTGTGCTAATGGTGGAATAGACCCTGCCAGGTTGCAGGTGGTAGGGCGGGTCGGGCGCAATGCCTACATCAAGGCAGCCAACATCTTTGAGGTCAAGAGGTCCTGACGGAAAGATCAACCATCGAAATGTGAAACGGGGTTGGTGAAACCACGAATGAACACGAATAAGGCATCAGACTACAGAGATTAACAAAAGATTACAGCGATTATTGTTGGAATCTCTCCGTGGTCCCCAGTCATAATCTCTGTAATCTGCTCTAATTTCAGTAATCTACTAACCAATCCCGGTCTATCGATGGAGTTCTGCCATACAATATTTCTTGGTTCCGGCTTGTCCGGGCCAGGGTAAGAATGTCATTTATTCGTGTCTATTCGTGTTCATTCGTGGTTCCCGTTCCAATTTTTGCATTTTGATCTGTCATTTTGCATTTTGAGTTTTGATTCTTGATTTCTATTTGGCCGTGACCTATGGCTGCCCAGAGAGACGTAACACAGCGGAAACAAGCCCGGCGGCGCAGTTTCCCGGAAAGACACCTCACATTAGACCTCGAGATCAAGACCCGCAACGAGCAGTTGGCCGCCCTCAGGCGCATCGTCCAGGTCGTCACCCAATCCCTTGATCTGAACCTGGTAGCCAACCTGGCGCTGGAAGAAACGGTCAAGGTATTGCGGCTGGATGCCGGCGTCATCAGGTATGTTGATGAAGCTTCAGGGGACGTGGTCTTGTTAGCTCATTACGGATTGCCTCCCGAAATGACCAGAGAGGTAGAATCACTCAAACATTTGCCTGCCGGGGAGGGTCTGAGCGGCATAGTCACCAGATCAGGCCAGCCCCTGATTGTGGAGGACCTTTCCGCTGAGACCAGGATGCTCTTACTCACCGCTGCGCCGGCAGGATTTCAAAGCCTGGTCGGTTTACCCCTTCAATTCAAAGACCGGGTGGTGGGCGTAATTAACGGCTTCTCAAGGGAAAAACGCGGTTATGCTTCCATGGACATGGAAATGCTGGTCTCCCTGGGCAATCTGGTCGGAATGGCCATAGAAAACTCCCGGGTCCATTCCGAACTGGAACGGCTGAATCTCGATCTGCAGCGGGTAGCCCAGAAGCGCGGCGCTATGAACAGGATCACCGCGGCCATTTCCCCGGCGATGGGACTGGATTCAGTTTACCGGACGCTGCATACTGAGCTGCCGGCGCTGGTCTCCTTCGACCGGCTAAGCATATCTTTGCTCAAGGGCGACAGGATCGAAGTGTATGCGGCTTCGGAGGAGTTTGGGCCGCAGGTATCCATCGTCGACGGCAGTTCGTCGGCGAATTCACTCTTTGCCCGCGTTCTGGTCACCGGCAAACCGACGGTAAGAAGTGGTCTCTCCGAAATCAACGGCCATCCAGGTGACTGCAGTGTTATCACCGCCCGCGGTTCCTCGTGCATCCTCATTCCCCTGGTCCTGGGGCGAAGGACCATCGGCTCTTTGAACCTGTTGAGCCGGCAGGAAAACAGCTATTCCGAAGCGGACCTGGATTATCTTCAACCGGTGGCCGACCGGGTGGCCGTCTCCCTGGAGAATGCGCGCTTATTCAATCTGACTGATGAGAAGCTGAGACGGCGTATCGGCGAGCTCGAGGCATTGACCGGGGTGATCAATGCCTCGTCCGGCAGCCTGAATCTCCGGACCATCCTCGACAAGGCGGTGGTGGTGGCATGCAAGGCCATGGGTATGGAAATGGCCACTATTTCTTTGCTGGAGGAAGACGGGGAGACGGTGACAACGGCGGCCGTTCACAACTGGCCGCCCGATTCGCCGGTGCGGGTGGGACTCGAGCGGAAAATTTCATCCCTGCCCAGCGCCGCAAAGGCGGCGGCGACCAGGGAACCGGTGATTGTAGACAACATTCGCAATCAGGAGAAATATCCCGAGTTCGACATCGCCCGGGCGGCGGGGCTGATATCGATTATCACGGTCCCGTTGATCTACTCCGGCCAGACCATTGGCCTCATGAATCTGTGGACCGCCAGCTTCGAAAAATCCTTTTCGGTCGAAGAGGTTAACCTGGCCCGGGCCATTGCCGGGCACCTGGCAACGCTCATCGAGAATGCCCGTTTGCACGGCAACACCGAAATGGAGCGGAGCACCCTTGAGGCAATTCTGGCCAGCATAGGAGAAGGGCTGGTCGTAGTTAACTACCGCCAGACGGTGATTTACTGCAACAAAGCCGCGGAGAAACTGCTGAGACTGGATAGTTCCGCGATAGTCAACCAACCCGTGGAGACCTTCTATGAACAGTTGTCCAAACAGGTCATTGAGCCCCGCGACTGGCGTGAGCGCCTGAGGGGGCAATTCAAAGATGAGGTTGAAGACGCCAGGACCCATTATGTCATAAGATCGCCCGAACGAAAAGAACTGGAAGCTATCATGTTCGTCATAAGGAACCAGGGACAATTGCTGGGCACCGGCGCCGTACTTCGTGATGTTACCCATCAACGGGAAGTCGACCGCCTGAAAACCGCGTTCATATCCATGGCCTCCCATGAATTGCGAACACCGATGACCAGTATCATGGGCTTTTCCGAGCTGCTCCTGCGGTCATCGGGCCTGGACCAGACCGAACGGGAATGCGCCCGGTGGATAAACAAGGAAAGCATCAGACTGAGCAATATCGTGGACGACCTGCTCAACGTGTCGCGTATCGAACTGGGCAGGCTGTCGCTGACCCTGCTCCCGGTCGACCCGCAGGCGGTCGCGGCAAAGACGCTCCACCAGATTAGCGGGCGCTATGCCGGCCGGCAGTTCAGGACCAGCTTTCCGCCCGGTTTCCCGCCGGTGCTTGCCGATGCAGAGAAGCTGGAGCAGGTGCTCTATAATCTTGCCGATAACGCCTCCAAACATTCGCCGGAAGGCGGCGAAGTAACCATCGCGGGCCATCAGGAAGAGGGACAAGAAACAGTCATTCTGACCGTGGCCGATTCCGGACCGGGCATCCCCCCGGAGGAAATAACCCGCCTGTTCACCCGCTTCCACCGCATCCACCGCCCGGATGCCCAAACGACAAGAGGGACCGGCCTGGGGCTGTACATCGTGAAATCACTGGTCGAAATGATGAACGGCAAGGTATGGGTCGAAAGCACCGTCGGCCGGGGAAGCACTTTCTACGTCTCCCTTCCCGCAGCCCGGAATACGCATGCTGCTCCTTTTTAATAGGTAGCGCTACGGATAGCTCCCGAATCTTTCTCCTCCTATACTGATTTTAAGCAAGGGAAGCGCGGAACCGCGCCGCTACGAAGCAATGTCAAAAGGAGGAGAAAAATGAAGATCCGAGACCTGGCAGTTAAAGAAGTTCATTGCGTGTCCCCCGATACCACGCTCTCCCAGGTAGCTTCGATGCCGCTTGCCGGTGGTGGAAGAAGACCAACTGGTAGGCATACTATCCCTGGGCGATATCTCGAACGCGCTTCCCTGCGACGACAACCTGGTTGCCGGATCCCTGCGCAGCATTTCGTCGCCCACTCACGCGGTGCCGGTCTGCTAATTCGAAGACAATAAAAATAGTGCAACGCGCCATGGGAATAAAATTCTATCAACAGCCTGAACTAAATAGCCCTACTTTGATCGCTGGGTGGCCGGGAATCGGGAACGTGGGTATTATCGCCATCGATTCCTTGAAAACCCAACTTATGGCGGAAGATCTGGCCGAAATCGAGCCCTGGGACTTCTTCTATCCGCGCAAGATGGTCATCAAAAACGGTGAGCTTACCAATATCGAATTTCCCACCAACAAGTTCTACTTCAAGAAGCGTCCCCAGGGCGACCTGGTGTTCTTCCTGGCAGAGGAGCAACCTTCAACCGGGATGGGGTCCTATGCCGAAGGAGAAAAGGCCTATGAAATGGCCAACCTGGTCCTGGACGTTGCCTGCAAATTTGGCTGTCGCCGGGTTTATACCTCGGGGGCTGCGGTGGCCCCCATCCACCATGTTATGCGCTCGAGGGTGTGGGTCGTGCCCAACATGCCCCACCTGGCCCAGCAAATGAGGCTTTATCCCAATACCGTGCTCATGTCCGAGGTCGAGGGACGGGGCGGCGAGGGGAATATCACCGGCCTCAACGGGCTTCTCATCGGGGTGGCCAAACGGCGCGGCATTGAAGCTGCCTGCCTGATGGGCGAGGTGCCGGTCTACCTGCAGGGTTTTCCTTTTCCCTACCCCAAGGCATCGAAATCGGTTTTGGAAGTCCTTTCCCTGGACCTGGGCGTTGAGATCGATATGGAAAGCATTGCCAAGATCGCGGAACGAAACGAACGTGAGATCGATAGCCTGTACTCCAATTTCCCCTCTGAAGTCAAGGAACAACTGGACAAGCTCAAGACCCTGGCCTATGCCAGGGCTGAGGAACCGAAACCCATCACCGAGGAAGATAAGGACCGGATCCTGGAGGATATCGACAGGTTTTTCAAAAGGGGGACGAGAGAAGATTGAAAGTGACTGAGGAACGACCCTTCCAGATCCTGGACGAAACGGCTTTGCGCAAGATCCGGGAGTCATACCTGATCGTGGGCTGGGCGGAAGATGCCGGGGATCTGGGCGTCAGCGTCGTAGACCATCTGCGGCGCAAACTGGGCGCCGTGGAATTTGCTCAAATCCACCTGCCGCGCTTTTTCCCGCTGGGCGGAGTTTCTGTCGAAGACGACATTGTCCAGTTCCCCGAAGCTACTTTCTATGTTTGCCCGGAAAAAGACCTCGTTTTGTTCAAAGGCAACTCCCCCAGGAGCGAGTGGCACCTGTTTTTGAAGACCATTCTCCAGGTAGGACAGGAATTCTGCAATTTGAAGGAGGTCTACACCATCGGCGGCATAATCTCCCTCAGCGCCCATACCGCTCCCCGTCAGTTGCTTACCGTAGCCAATAATCCGGAGACCAGGGCGCTGTTGCAGGAATACGACCTGGCCTCGGACATGAGCTACGAAACACCGCCTAACCAGCGGCCCACCCTTAACTCGTATCTTCTTTGGGTAGCCCGGAACAGCCAGGTCCCGGCGATCAGTCTCTGGGTGCCCACCCCCTTTTACCTGGTATCTGCGCGGGACCCCCAGGCCTGCAAGAAGGTGATCGAATTCTTCAATCTCAGGTTCGATCTGGGTATTGACCTCGGAGAACTCGATGAAGAAATTCAGGGGCAAAACGAACAAATAAGCCGGGTAATGGAACGGGTACCGGAAATAGAACACTATATCTGGAAACTGGGGAGAAACCTGGCGCTCACCGAAGACGAAAGTCAAAAGCTGGTCAAAGAGGTGGAAGAGGAGCTGGGGCCGTCGTAGCAGCACGCTGCCGCATGCCGTGCCGGGGGCGAACGTAGGGGCCACGCCAGGGGGAGGCGGCGCGGTTGGGCGGGGCGGCTCGCCCGCCCGGCGATGCCGCTGTAGGGGCGACGCCACACCCTCTCACCGCGCATTGTCGCGGCCGACTCCAAAAGGCACGCAGCAGCGTGCCGCTACGGCGCCTGGCGCCAGCCAAAACTCGCTCCACATCAAACCCTTGACCTCCATGGCGCCGGCGCGCCCCCACCCCGGCACGGGCACCGTGCCGCTACGACCGCCCCTTTTTGGCGCCGGCTACCTGTTACTGTCATCTATTGCCTGTCGCACTTCGCTTGTGACCTGATGTTTGCCGCTTTACACCCTTGTCCCGGCAGGTCGTAGGGTGAGCCGGCGGCTCGCGGCTACGCGATGGCCGCGCTCCAGCCTGTCGCCTGTCCCCTGTTGGCCTCCCCGTGACATCTTCACCAGAGGTTGTTATACTAACCACACCGCCAAAAACAAGGAGGCTTCCGTGAAGAAGATCGCAGGGTCACTCGCAACCCTCATGTTGCTGATTACCGTACTGGCCGCTTGCGGACAAGAGCGCTTGCCGCCAGGACCCCCTCCAACACCAACGGCAAAACCAGGTCCGGTCTCGTCACCGGAACAGGACTGGACAAACGTAGTCGAGGCAGCCCGAAAAGAAAGGTCCCTGAACATATACGCCACCGCCGTCCCCCCGGAAGCCCGGACGGCCATCCAGCAAGCCTTCAAACAGAAATACGGCTTAGACATCGAATACACCAACCTTAGCGCCGGCGAAATTGTGCCCAAATACAGATCGGAAATGTCGGCGGGGCTGTACATTCCTGATCTTTTCTATACCGGCGCCTCCCAGTTCGTCAACCTGGTGAAACCGATGAATATCACCATACCCGTAGAACCGCTGCTCGCCCTGCCCGAAGTCCTGGACGGCAGCAAGTATTACGGCGGGAAGCTACCCTTTTTCGACGCCGACAAGCACGGCATCTATGGCGGGCTACTGGCCGGAAACTATTACATGGTCAATACCGAGATGGTCAAGCCAAATGAGTTAACCGCTTCTACCGACCTCGCCAACCCGAAATGGAAGGGGCAACTTACCCTGCAGGACCCGACCCGGGCGGGGGCGTCACAGTCCTGGGTGGCCAACATATTGCTCCTCATATTAGGCCGAGAACAGGGAGAAAGATTCCTGCGTGACCTGGCCAAACAGCAGCCGGTAATCTCAGCCGATCCCCGTCAACTGGCGGAGTGGGTGGCCCGGGGAAAGTACAAGATCGGAATCGGCATCAGCATGGCCCAGGCCCTATATTTCATGGAACAGGGCGCCCCGGTGGCTTTCGGCGAGGACTATGGCAAGTTCAAGGAGCCTCGCGCCTTGACCACCGGCGCCACCATGGTGTACACGTTTAAGAACGTGCCTCATCCCAACGCAAGGAAGGTATTCATTAACTGGTTCCTGACCAGGGAAGGCAGCGCCTTGTATGCTCCGATACAGGGTTATCCCTCGACCAGGGTTGATGTTCCTACCGGCGCCTTCAATCCCGTCGTGCTTCCCCGTCCCGGAGACAAACTGGCCGGCGAGGAATCGGAGCTGAAAAAGGCCGAGTTCTCCAGGCTTTCAGCCGAGATATTCAAAGACCTGCTGAAGTAGCGGCGAGCCGCCCCCCTCAACTGCGCCACCTCCCCCTGGCGTCGCCCCTACGGATGGCTCATTTTCGACCCAGCAAGTAGCCGAGCACCACTGCTGCAACCAGAAGAATGAGGATAACTGGAACCGGGATACCATCGGGGGCCGCAGAAGGGAGAATGGGCGTCTGCGGGACGGCAGTCCGGAGAGGCGGTGGGGCAGGTGTAGATGTCGCCCGCAGCACGGGAGCCGGGGTAGCCGGCGCCGGGACTGCAGTCGTCGAAACGGCAGGGACCGCCGTGGCCGGCGCGACTTTTGGAGTGGCCGTGGCCGGCGGCGACGGTTTGGCCGGAACAGCGGTCGGTGTGGCAGGCAGCGGACCCGGGCCCGGGGTCGGTTTGTCCGGCACAGTCGTCGCTGGAACCGAGCCGGTGTAGACCACCGTGCCCGCCACCCTGGAGCCGGGAAGAAACCGGCTGAGGTCCATATTGCCAAGAGACGAGTCGATCCTCGCCTCGATCAGCTCACCGACAATCTGGTAGACCCCGGAAGTGGCGCCGGGAGGAAACCGGAGAGCAATAGTGGACGTCCGGACGAAGCGTTCTCCAGCCTTGCCCGGAAAAGGCGAAATGGTTACCACGTATTTCGGGTTCAGTGTTTGCTTTGTCCCGCTGGCATCATGCGCTACCACCCGTCCCACGATGGTGGCCTCGGTCACCCTGACCGGCAGGTCTTTCTTGCAAACTATCTCTCCCCGGATGGTCACGTGGAAAGCCTCGTCGCCTTTGACCTCGGTCTGGCTCAATCCGGACATGCCGTAGGACAACTCGAAATAGTCTGTCAGCCGTTGAGCAGTTGCCTCAACGGGGAAAACGAGACCGGGCAATAGGGCCAGAACGATGACCAGCATCAAATGAAGTGGTCGTCGGGGCAGCGATGCGCCGTTCATAATTCCGCGGAAAATGGCCGGTACCACAGGCGGCCCCGCCTGTGAGACAACGTTTTCATTCA
>CAZFEA010000017.1:0-5339 GCA_964518085.1 uncultured Dehalococcoidia bacterium | reverse complement strand
GGGCAAATCCCCCTGTATCCCCCTTTCGCGAAAGGGGGAGGTAAACTGCCTCATCGCCATGAGTTCCCCGGAAAATGGCCGGTACCACAGGCGGCCCCGCCTGTGAGACAACGTTTTCATTCATGCGTTGTGAGAAACAGGGGCAAATCCCCCTGTATCCCCCTTTCGCGAAAGGGGGAGGTAAACTGCCTCATCTCCATGAGCGGCTACGAAATGGCTGCTTACCACCAGCAATTATACAGTTATGCAGGCCATGTTTCATGTCTTGTGCTATAATTCGGGCACTCTGACAGGAGATAGGAGTCAGGAAGCATGTTTGATGACCTGAGGGCGTTCATCGCCAAAGCGCAAGAGTGGGGCGAACTGAAGACGGTTGAAGGCGCCGACCGCGACCTTGAAATCGGCGCCATCACCGAATGGCTGGCCTCGCAGCCCGAGTCACCGCTGCTCCTCTTTGATCATATCCCCGGTTATCAGCCGGGCTATCGGGTCGCTTCCAATCTGTTTGAAAATAGGACAAGGTCGGCCCTGGTGCTCGGGCTATCTCCTGACAAAAGTCCCACGCAACTGGTCATGGAATGGAGGGAAAAGATAAGGGGAGGGATCAATCCGGTCCCTCCGGTTGAAGTCGAACGAGGGCCGGTATTGGAGAACGTGCATCTGGGCAAGGACGTCGATCTGGCGGAATTCCCATCGCCCAGGTGGCATGAAAACGATGGCGGCAGTTACATAGGCACAGGAGACGCGGTCATTGTCATGGACCCGGATGAAGGGTGGGTCAACGTCGGCGCCTACCGGGCCCAGGTTCAGGACGCGTCCACCCTGACCATAAATATCGAGCGCGGCAAGCACGCCGAGTTAATAGCCCGAAAATACTGGAGGAATAATACGGACTGTCCGATAGCCATTAGCTGTGGACAGGAACCGGCCCTATCGCTGGCAGCGGGTACCCGGACCGGCTGGGGGCAGTCCGAATATGGTTACGCCGGATGGCTCAAAGGAAGTCCGGTGGAAGTTGTGAAAGGGCCGACCACGGGATTGCCAATCCCGGCTACGGCGGAGATCGTCATCGAAGGAGGCCTCGTTTCCCCTGAAAAACAACTTATGCCCGAAGGCCCCTTCGGGGAATGGACCGGGCACTACGGAACGGGACGGTTTCAGGGGAAAAATCCGGTGATCAAAGCAACTGCCATTCTGCACCGCCGCTGGCCCATTATCCAGGGCGCGCCTCCCTTGCGAGATACGAAATCCCATCTCACCAGAATCATTCGCAAATCAGCCGAACTGTGGGAAGAACTGGACCGTAACATCAGGGGCATAACCGGGGTGTGGTTTCCCACCGAAACCGCGGGCAGCCCGGTTGGCGTCGTGTCTTTGAAACAGCAATATCCGGGGCACGCCAAGCAAGCGGCTATGCTGGTGGGCGGCCTGGAGCCATATGTACTCAAATACCTGGTGCTGGTGGATGACGATGTTGACCCGACCAATACCAGGGAGGTCTTATGGGCCATAGGCATGAGAAGCGAACCTGAAACATCCATTGACATCGTCAGGGGATGCTGGAATAGCGGAGTCGACCCGGCTATTTCCCCCCAAAAGAGGAGCAAGGGGGATTTTACCCATTCCATGGCGATTATCAATGCCTGCAAGCCCTATGAATGGATCGATCAATTTCCCGGGACGGTGAAGGCAAGTACTGAACTCATGGAGCGGACAAGACAGAAATGGAAAAGCCTGGTCCAGCCGCCGTAGAGGCGGACACACAGGTCCGCCCCTACGGGAATACAAACATGATGGAGGTGTCAAATGCAAAGAAATGTAAACCCGTGGCCGGCCATAATCCTGATAGCCGCCTTACTGCTGGCGGGTTGTGCCCAGCAGCAAGTCCCCGCCCCGGTCTCAAACCCCGAAAACAAGAAGGTTTCTGTCTCGAAACCGGCCTGGGAAGTGGAATGGGACAGAGTGCTACAAGCTGCCAGGGAAGAAGGCCGGGTGGTGATGTACGGAGGCACGACCAGCACCCTTCTCAAGGAGCACGCGGCGGGACTTATCAAGCAGAAATTCGGGTTCGACTTCGAAACGGTCACCGCCAGCGGGGGAGAACAAAGGGCCAGGGTGGAGGCCGAAAGACGGAGGGGGATCTTCTATTCCGATGTCGCCGCCTCGGGCGTATCGACCATGTATGATTTGAAAGCGCTCGGAGCCCTGGACCCCATGGCCCAGCTAATCCTGCTTCCCGAAGTGGTTGATGCCAGCAAGTGGCTCGATGGGAAGCTGCCCTTTGGCGACAAGGAAAACACCACCTTAATCTGGGCCGCTTTCCCCAATTTGCAACTTGCCATCAACACCAGCCTCGTCCGGTCTGGAGAGGTTACCTCATATAAAGACCTCCTGGACCCCAGGTGGAAAGGTAAAATGATCAGCGGCGACCCCACCATCCCGGGTGGGGCGCAACTGGGTTTTACCGGAAACCTTTACAATAAGCTGGTCGACACCGATTTTTATCACCGGCTGGTCAAAGAACAGGGACTGACCATATCCAGGGACCTGCGCCTTCAGGTTGAATGGCTGGCGCAAGGGAAATTTCCCTTGCTCCTTCATCCCAGCCAGGGCACGGTGGCAAGGTTTATGAACGCCGGAGCCCCTGTGGCCCTGGTGGAACTGAAAGAAGGCACCCTCCTGTCCGGGGCCGGCGCCGGGGTGAGCATGATGAACAAGGCGCCCCATCCCAATGCCGCTCGGGTGTTTATAAACTGGTTCCTGAGTAGAGAGGGACAACAGCTTATCCAGGACGCGGCCGACAAACAGAGTCAACGGGTGGATACTTCGACGGATAAAATTTCGGCTCTCCGCCAGCCGGGTAAGAATTATGTGCCCGATCCGACCAATGAGGAGCAGTTTGTCCTCCATGAATATTCCAAATACAACGTTCTGGCCAGGGAACTTTTTGGTTCAACGTTGAAATAGTCCCCTCTCCCTTGACGGGAGAGGGTCAGGGTGAGGGTGAAGCTCGAGCCATAAGTTCAAGATTAATCCCACCTATCCGCAAAGAGGAAAAACCATGGAATCCGGTCAACTAACCATCGTGGGGAAACCGAGCCTTCGCCTTGACGCCCCGGCGAAAGCCCGGGGCACAGCCACCTACCTGGATGATATAGATTTGCCAAGTATGCTGTACGGCAAGGTGCTGCGGAGCCGGTATCCTCATGCCCTCATACTTGGCATTGATACCTCCAGGGCAAAGAGGCTTCCCGGCGTGAAAGCGGTAGTCACCGGCGCCGATATGCCCTATCTTCACGGCGAGGCGCTGATCGATGAACCCTTCCTGGCCCGGGACAGGGTCCGCTACATGGGCGATGCTGTGGCCGCTGTCGCCGCCGAGGATGAAGCCACTGCCCGGGATGCCCTGGATGTCATAAAAGTAAGATATCAAGAGCTGCCGGCCATCCTTGACCCCCTGGAAGCGATGAAGCCCGGGGCTGTTCCCATCCATGCCGCGCTGGAGTCCTACGTCCGCAAACCGGGGACCAATGCCATAGCAGGCACCAACATATGCCATCACTACCAGTTCCGCGCCGGGGACGTGGAGCAGGGCTTCAAGGCCTCAGATTATGTTTTTGAGGATACGTTCACCACCCAGATGCAACAGCACTGCAGCCTGGAAACCCACGCCGCCATTTGTCAGGTCAGCCCGGATGGCGAGATAACCCTCTGGTGCAACAACGATTCGCCATACCGCGCCCGGCGCGAGCTGGCCGAGGCTCTCAAGTTACCGCTCAACAGGATCAGGGTAATCTGTCCTCCTTACATCGGGGGCAATTTCGGGGGCAAGGGCGGGCTTAAAGCTGAAGCCATTGCCGCCGCCCTGGCCCTGAAAGTCAGGGGCCAGCCGGTAAAAGTAGTCTACTCCCGCGAGGAAGAGTTTACCGCCTCCCTGGTGCGCCATCCTGCTGTAATCACGCTGAAAACCGGCGTCAACAAAGATGGCGTCATGGTCGCCAGGAAGGTGACCCTGGTAATGGACACCGGCGCCTACGCCGAGAAGGGACCGGGTGTATGCACCGCCGCCGCCAGGTATTCGCCGGGGCCGTATCGCATACCGAATGTGAGCATCGACGGCTACGCGGTTTACACCAATAAGCAAATCGCCGGGGCGTGCCGCGGCTTTGGCGGCTGCCAGCCGGCCTGGGCCCATGAAAGCCAGATGGATATCATAGCGTCCAGGTTGGCAATAGACCCGGTGGAAATACGGCGCAGGAACGCCTACCGGGATGGCGACCGGCATTATTCGGGCCAACCTCTTTACTCGGTATCCCTGAAGGAAACCCTGAACGAGGTCGCCGGCTTGCTTGACTGGGGGAAAAAGCGAGGGGCCGTGAACCGCGGCCGCGGCCTGGCGCTCCTGGAAAAAAGCAGCAAGACTCCTTCGGCCTCCGCCGCCTTCATCAAGCTGGACGAAGACGGTGGGGTGCGGGTCCTTTCCAGCACCACTGAAGTGGGGCAGGGCGCCGATACCGTTCTGTGCCAGATGGCCGCAGAAGAGCTGGGGGTCCCCCTGGAAATGGTATCGCGGGCGACGCCGGACACCGCAGTGACCCCGTTCGATACATCGACCACTTCGAGCCGGTCAACCTTCTACATGGGTCACGCGGTGTTGATGGCCGCGCGGGATGCCAGGCAGCAACTGCTTCAGTTGGCCGCGAAAATAATGGATGTCGACCCCGGTGACCTGGAAATCAAGAATGGCATGGTATACCCGAGGCGACGGCCGGACGCGGCCATGTCCATCAGGCAGGTGTTATCCAAAAGCTATGGCGCCAACGCCTCCATTCTCGGGCGGGGCTTTTTCCACTATGAAAATGATACCGTCCCGGGAATCCAGCCCGACCTGGTCAACCCCTATTATGTTCATTTTGCCCAGGGCGCCGAGGTGGAGATCGACCCGGAGACGGGGCAGATCATTATTATCAAGTTGGTCGATGCCCACGACCCGGGGCGGGCTATCAACCCGGTCAATTGTTACGGGCAGATCGAGGGCGGTCTGGCGATGGGCATGGGCTTTGCCACAACCGAAGAGATGGTGTTCGACCGGGGACGTACCGTTAATCCCTCGTTTATCGACTACAAGATCCCAAGGGCGACGGACGTTCCGCTGCTTGTGCCGGCGCTCAAGGAGAAGCCCTGCGACCAGGGACCTTTTGGGGCCAAAGCCATCGGCGAGGGCACCACCGTGGGGGTAGCGCCGGCAATCGCCAACGCTATTTACGACGCCATTGGGGTAAGGATCAAGGACCTGCCGCTCCGCCCGGAAAAAATCCTTCAGGCCCTCCGTAGCGGCA
>CAZFEA010000016.1:0-18117 GCA_964518085.1 uncultured Dehalococcoidia bacterium | reverse complement strand
CCTTCTTGCGCGATTCCATTATGGTATCCAGAATACAATGACAGATAGACAGGTGTATTATCTCGGTATAGCCGTAGGAGCTGGTAGGCACGTAGAAATTGAGCTCTCCCATCGCCCGCAGCGGGTTTTCCTCCCCGAAGCCGGAAAGGGTGATGACGCGGCACTGCTTTACCCTGCCTGCGGTTACCCCGTTGAGTATGTTCGGCGACCTGCCCGAGCTGCTGATGGCTACCAGGAGGTCCCCCGGCGCGGCGAACATCTCGATGGGTCTCTGAAAAACGTTCTCGTAGCCGCAGTCGTTGCTCAGACAGGTGAGAAGCGAGGGATCGTTGAAGGCAAGGGCCGGGATGCCGCCGTTTTTCCAGAAGTCCACCGCCTGGTGGCTGGCGATGGCGGCGCTGCCGCCATTGCCGATGAAGATGAGCTTCCCGCCCGAGGCGGCGATGGATAGGACCATTTCGATGGCCGCTTCGATGCCGCGGGCGAAGCTCAGCCGCCGGCCCCGGTCCCGGGTGACGACTATCTTCCCGATAGCCCGGTCCAGGTCCTGGTAGTAACGAGGAGTACCTTGTTTGGCTGCCGTCATAGTTACTTCAAAAGGGTTTCAATGAACTTGAACAGGTTGGTCGGGTCAACCGGCTTCTGGTTGCCGACCGTCTGGCAGGCTATGGCGCCGGCGGCGTTGCCTACCAGGGAGACGGTTTCCGGCGGCATGCCGGTCATGCTGCACGGGGCGCTGAAGGCAAAAAAGGCATCCCCGGCGCCTACCCGGTCAATGACCCGTGAGGCAAGAGGCGGGCTCTGGTGGAAGCCGTGGCCGGCGCTGTAGGCCAGGGAACCCCTGCTGCCGCGGGTGATCAGTATATTGTCGCACTTTGTAGTCTGCGCCAGGGTCATCACCAGGTTCTCCAGGTCTCCGTATTTGTCGCGCAGCGCCAGCCTGGCCTCGGCCTCATTTATGCAAATATAGTCCGGGGAATCGTAACGGGTCACGCTGTTGAAGCCGGCGTTGGCGCCGTTGGCCTGGGCCACCACTCCAAACGCCCTGGCCTTTCCGGCAACGGCGCTTATCAGCCTGGGGCTCATGAGGCCGTGGCCGAAATCGGCCACCAGGACCAGGTCGAACGACGGCAGGTCGGCTGCCAGGTAACTGCCAATGTCCTCTTCGCACTTTGCCGGCAGGCTGCGGTCGTTGAGGTAACAAACTTCAAATAGTTTCTGGTTGGTATAGCGATCGATAAACCGGCGCTTGACGGTGGTAGGTGCGTCTTCTCTGAAATAGAAGTGGCCGGTAATGTTGGGCCGCAGATGCTCCCGGATGAAGCCCTCCCGGGAATGGTTTCCTCCCAGGACGGTTACCAGGTGTACGTCCCGGCTCAGACCGGCCACGTGATTGGCCACGGCAAAGCTGCCGCCGGCGAAGGCTTCCTCTTCCAGGTACCGGTTGACCATGAGGTGGTCCTTGAGGGAGCTGCCCATCATCTCGCAGTAGTGATATTCGTCAATGATGGCGTCGCCGATAACCAGGACACGCAATCCGGCCATGGCCTTGAGCTGCTTGACGATATCTCCGGCGCTGTATTTGCCGGCGATGCCCCTGAGGTAATCGCGGGTTTCCGGGGGATAGATGTCCAGGAACTCGTTGATCAGGTTGGAGGAGCTGAAGGTGATTTCAGTGGAAAAGTAAAGCCGCCCGTTTACCGACCTGACCGCCTCCTCTTCGTCCAGGATTTTTCCGGTGACGTCCTTGTCCCGGTCCTGGTAGTCCTGGCCCTTGGCATAGACATCGGGCTTGAGGATTCTTATGCATTCTACGGCGGTGTAATCATCAACCAGGCTGACGTAATCCACATATTCAAATGAGGCAATGGTCTCGGCGCGCAAGTCTTCATTGAAGATGGGCCGTCCCGGCCCCTTGCGGACGTACTTGTCCCTGGTCAGGGTCACTACCAGCACGTCGCCCTGGTTCCTGGCTGCTTCCAGGTGCCTGACGTGGCCGGGATGGAGCAGGTCGAAGGTGCCGTGACACTGGACGATCTTCTTGCCGCTCTTCCGGTGTTGCTCCAGTATCGCGGCCAGCTCGGTCAGGGGTTTGATCTTGCTCTGGATTCGCTGGCTCACTGCTTTTGTCCCAGGTATTTGAACCAGTCGCGGGTGGCCTGGCCGATGGTCTCGGGCGCCCACACCGGCGCTTCCTTCCAGTAATCAATATGCTTGAGGACCACGGCGACGCCTTCTTCAAACGACACTCCTGGTTTCCAGCCCAGCGCATTTTGTATTTTACTGATATCGGCGAAGGTGCAATCGGGTTCTCCGGGACGCTTTGGTATGTGGGTCACGGGCCCCTGCAATAGCTGGGTCAGGTAGTTGACGCTGTAGGTCTGGCCGCTGCCCACGTTGAATATCTCTCCGGCTACGTCGCTTTGGGCCGCGGTGATAAAGGCATCGACGACATCGCTGACGAAGGTGAAATCGCGTGTCTGCCGGCCGTCGCCGACCACGGTGAAGGGCTTTCCGGCCAGCTTCTGGGCCAGGAAAACCCCGAACACCGCCCCGTAGGTCCCGCTGGTCCTTGACCGCGGGCCGAAGACATTGAATAAGCGCAACGACAACGCCGGCATCCGGTAAATTTTGGACCAGTGCAAGACGTACTGCTCGCCGATGTTCTTGGTCAGGGCGTATGGATAGGCCGGGCGTACCGGCGCCGTTTCCGGAGTGGGATAGATTTCGGGTATTCCGTAGCAGGAGCCGGAGGCGGCATAAAGGAATCTTCTGGCGCCGGCCGCCCGGCTGCACTCGAGTACCCTGAAGGTGCCGTCGACATTGGCCCGGTGGTAGTCCCAGGGACGGACGATGGAAGGGACGATGTCCGCCAGGGCCGCCAGGTGGAATACCCAGTCCACGCCTTCAAAGTATCCGGAAGATGGGTCGAGATCGGAGACATCCACCTCAAGAATCCTCAGCCGCCGGTTGTCTTGGTGCTGCGCCAGGTTATCCCGGCGCCCGGTGCTGAAGTTGTCCAGGACGGTCACATCGTGCCCATCGCGTAGCAGGCGGTCCACCAGATGACTTCCAATAAACCCGGCTCCACCGGTTACCAGGGTTTTCATATTCGGTTACCTGACTGAACCATTGGTGACAATATGTGACTCATGCTACATTTTTTCTTTTGAAAAGTCAAAGACCTTTGCGCACTGTAGGGGCGAACCAGAGGGACACGCCTCTGGCGTGTCTCGGCGGCTCGCCCGCCAGAGATCCCGTAGGGGCGAACCAGAGAGACGCGCCTCTGGCGTGTCTCGGCGGCTCGCCCGCCCCAAAACCGGTAAGGGCAGACCTGTGTGTCTACCCGCGGGCGAACACGCAGCTTCGCCCCTACGGTTCGGTTTGTCCCAGGCAGGTTCGCCTCTACGCGCCGGGCGGTGACAACAGTCGTGCATATAAATCCAGTTCCTTATCCTTCAACGCAGTAAGTGAAAACGACTCCTCAATAGTTTTCCTGGCGTTCTTTCCAAGCTGCGTT
This sequence comes from uncultured Dehalococcoidia bacterium, assembly GCA_964518085.1. Classification (GTDB taxonomy): domain Bacteria; phylum Chloroflexota; class Dehalococcoidia; order JACQUA01; family JACQUA01; genus JACQUA01. Next base: position 14,597 of record CAZFEA010000016.1, on the reverse strand, counting down.
TTCAGGGCTTCATTCTCCATCAGGGAGACTACCGCCTGCCTGATGGATTGAGGATCCGTGCCGCAAAGGACGCCGTTATCTCCGTCCTTGATGACCTCCTTTATGCCGCTCACGCTGGCGCCGATGACCGGCAGGCCGCAGGCCATGGCCTCCAGGAGTGTTTTGGGCATGTTCTCCCACAGGGAGGGCAGGATGAACAGTTCATGGCGGTTGAGTATCTCAGGCAACTGGTGATTGGGATAGCTGCCCAGGAAATTGGCTTTGGCTCCCACCCGGGCGGCTTTTTGCTTTAGTTGGTCCAGTTGCGGCCCGGCGCCGATGATGTCCAGGGTGTAGGGTTGTCCCCCTAACGCTTCCAGCAATGACATGAGGTTCTTCTCCGGGCTCAGCCTGCCGACAAAGCAAATCGAACCCCTGGCCCTGGGGCTGTTCAGCGGCTTGAATATATCGGTTTCCACGTAGTTGGAAATCAGGACGTGATTGCGCGGATGATAGCTGCTCTGGACATAAGCGTAATTCATTTGCGAACTGGTTATGGCCGCGTCGCCGAAGGCGTATGCCAGCTTCTCCACGGTCTTGCTCAATAGCTTCATGGCCGGTTTCAGCGGCCCGCCGGCCAGGCTGACCGACCAGGTGTACCCCGTCCTCACCACCAGCTTCTTGCGGTGGATGATCCTGGCCAGCACCGCGCTCCAGGAACCGAGCATCTGGTTGGTCTTGATTACGTCCACGTTCCGCAGAATGTTGCCATGGATAAGGGGAAGCAGAAAGGAATACAGGAGCCTGCTGGGAACGCATTTCATGGGCACTACGGTGATATTGCCGGCCAGGTATTCTTTGAGCGCCAGGTCCCCGGCGCGGCCATAGGTAAAGAAATAGATATGGTTGAAATGCCGGCTGAGTTCGTTGTATATGGCCACTTCCCTATCGATCAGGCCCATTTTGCGCCACTGTTCCAGGGATACGCCGCAGGTGAAGAAAAGAGCAAGACTCTTGCCCTTCAGGGGTTTGAAGTCAGGTTTCATGGAGTTATTTGTCATTGCGAGGAATCCCTTCGCTGGCGAAGGGTGACGAAGCAATCCCGCCATTTCGGTACGACAGGCTTTGGTGGCCGTCGTCCCAAGCTGAGCGCTCCCTGACGGGATTGCTTCGCTTCGCTCGCAATGACATTGCTACCAGCAAAGCCCCTCATATATCCTGGCCTCTTTTGCCGCAGGCACCCTCCTGCCATCAACCACGATTTTTCCCCGGTAGTCCAGTTTATTGAACTCTTCCCATTCGGTGGCGATAACTATGGCATCGGATGCCATCACCGCGGCAACCGGTGGGTACTCTATTTGGGGAAACAGCTTCCGGAAGTTCTTCACCGCGGCCGGATCGTAGGCCCTGACTTTTGCGCCGGCGTCCATCAGGGCCTGGGCGACCCTGATGGCGCTGGAATCCCTTATGTCGTCCGTCCCCGGCTTGAATGAAAGTCCCAGGAGGCCGATGACGGCCCCCCTCAGCGCAATGTGTTTTTCCAGCAACTCTATCACGGCCAGGGGCTGGCCCTCGTTCACCTTCAGGACATTGTCCAGCATCCCGGGTTGGTAGCCGCTTTCCCTGGCCCGGCTGACCAGCATTCTAACGTCTTTGGGAAGGCAGGAACCGCCAAAACCCAGCCCGGCGTTCAAATACCTGCTTCCGATCCGGTCGTCGAGGCCCATGCCCTTCGCCACCTCGTACACGTCTATGCCCAGCCTCTTGCAGATGTTTCCGATCTCGTTTATGAACGAAAGCCTGGTCGCCAGGAAAGCATTGGATGCCAGCTTGATCATTTCGGCGGTACGCAGGCCGGTCCGCAACACCGGCGCGGTGAATCCCTGGTAAAGAGAGGCCAGCAGGTCACCCGACCGGCGATCATATTCTCCGATGATAATGCGTACCGGGTTGAGAAAATCGTAAACGGCTTTCCCTTCGCGCAGGAATTCAGGGCACATGCACACGCCAAAATCATCGCCGGCCTTCTTGCCTGCTTCCTCCAGAAGGGGGATGACCAGTCCTTCGGTGGCGCCCGGCGGCACGGTGCTCTTGACCGCCACCACGCAGTAGTCCTGCCGGTCCTTCAGTATTTGACCGACCTGGCGCGCCGCTGTGGCCACCTGCTCCAGTGATTCGGCGCCGGCGTGGTTAAACGGCGTGCCAACGCAAATGAATATTACCTCGGAGCCGGCGGCAGCCCGGGCGTCGACGCCTGCCCGCAAACTGGCCGCCACCAGGAGTTGGTCCAGGCCCTCCTCGTAAATCGGGCAGTTCTTGCCGTTGATGGCCTCGACCCTGCCCGGGTCGCTGTCTACCAGGACTACCTCGTGTCCAAATTTTCCGAAACAGGCGCCGGTTACCAGGCCCACATAGCCGGCGCCGATAACAGATATTTTCATAACCTTCTCCGGAAAACAACCGGTAGCACAGGCGTCCTCGCCTGTGAGACATGCGTTTTCATCCCTGAGGGTATTCGCTTGCGAGCATGAGCGGTTGGTCCGAAAATACGGGTAGCACAGGCGTCCCTGCCTGTGAAGAGAACGGTTTTCATGCGTGATGGTACTCGCCTGCGAGCATGGTCGAGCAATCGGCTACAAGGTCCGGTAATGAAATCCCATGTTTCTGGCCTGTTCAGCATCATATGCGCCGCGCACATCTATCAGGACCGGTTCGGCGGTCTGAATTTCCTTCAGCCTGGCCAGGGTGAATTTCTTGAAGGCGGCATGGGCCACCGAAAGGATGATGCAGTCGACTCTGGACGCGGGCTGGGCCGCGCCGGCCGCATTGTCGGGATCGAACATGGCAATGCCCAGTTCGCGCCCCGGGTCGCCTTCAACCATGGGGTCAAACCCCAGCACATTTATGCCGTATTCCTTCAGTTCTTTTATCATTGCTGTTACCGGGCTCTCCCTGGTATCGGTAGCGTCCTCCTTATAGGTGAGTCCCATGATCAGCACTTTTGAGTTCTTAATTGGTTTGCCGGCCTGGATGAGCGCCTTCACCGCCATTTCGGCGACATACTTGGGCATGTATTCGTTCATGGCCCGGCCGGCGAGAATGACCTGGGGATAGTAACCGGCCTCTTTGGCCCTGTGGACGAGATAGTACGGGTTGACCGGTATGCAGTAGCCGCCCACCATGCCGGGCTGGTAGCGGTGAAAGTTCCATTTGGTGGAAGCGGCATCGAGAACATCTCTGGTGTTCAGGCCGAGTTTGTGAAAGATGATGGCAAATTCGTTGACCAGGGCGATGTCCAGGTCGCGCTGGATGTTCTCGATTACTTTAGCGGCCTCGGCGGTCTTTATGTTCTTTGCTTTGAATACGCGTTCGATGACCTTTTGATAAAGGGCCGCCAGGAGATCGGTGGTCTTTTCGTCCGATGCCGAAACTATCTTGGTGATCTTGCTGAGGGTATGGACCGTGTCGCCCGGGTTGATACGCTCCGGAGAGTATGCCAGGGCGAAATCTGCGCCGCACTTGAGGCCGGAATGCTCTTCCAGAAGCGGCTTCAACAGGTCTTCGGTGACACCGGGATAGACGGTAGACTCCAAAATGACCACCGCGCCCTGCTTCATGTTGCGAGCGATGGTCTCCGTGGCTTTCTTTACATAGGTAAGATCGGGTTCCCTAGAGCGGGTGACCGGCGTGGGCACACAGATGATGACAAAATCGGCCTTCGCTATCTCGCGGGCGTCGTCGGTGAAAGGGATGCGGGAACCGGACCCGGCCCTTGCCCCCGCCTGCTCGAGACTTCGCACTTTCTCTCTGTCAATATCGAAGCCGATAACGTTGAGACGGCTGGCAAAGGCCTGTGCCAGGGGAAGACCGACATAGCCCAGCCCGACAACGCAGACTGTAGCCTGGTCTTGCTGTACCTTTTCCAGCAGCTTTTCGATTAACAACGTAGCTATCCTTCTGCCAGCGAGGAGACCACGATCTCCAGCCCCTGTTCCAACAGGTACTGTGGGTCGTAGCCGAAGGTCCTGGCCCTGGAGATGTCGGCCTGGGTTTGTCTTGGGTCGCCCAGTCTTGGCGGCTGGTGTACCGGCGCCAGGTCTTTCTTCATCAGGCGGAGCATGATTTCGGCCAACCGGTTTATGGTGGTGCTTCGCCCGTTGCCGATGTTGTATATCCCCTGGGCATCGCTTTCGGCGGCGGCGATATTGGCCTGGACCACATCCTTGATGTAGGTGAAGTCCCGGCTCTGCTCGCCGTCGCCGTGGATGATCGGAGGCAGGTCCTCGGAAATCCGCCTGATGAACGCGGCGATGACGGTGGCATACTGCGACTTGGGGTCCTGCCTCGGACCGTAGACATTAAAATATCTCAGGGAAACGGATTTCAGGCCGAAAATGTTGCCAAAAATCGTGCAGTAGTACTCACCGGCGAGCTTGGTGAGGGCATACGGGGAGAGCGGGTTGGGAACCAGGTCTTCCGTTTGGGGAAAGCTGACGGCGTTGCCGTAGACCGAGGAGGAAGAAGCGCATACCACTTTGCCCACCCCGTTATCCCTGGCGGCCAGTAGCACGTTCAGTGTCCCTTTGATGTTCACTTCGTTGGTGCTCAGGGGGTCCTCGATGCTCCGCGGCACCCTGGCCAGGGCCGCCTGGTGGAACACGTACTTCGCCCCCTGGAAATGCTTTTGCAGCAGCGGAAGATCGGTAATGCTTCCGCGGACAAACTCTATCCTGGCCGGCCGGTTTCCCGGCGGCGACAAAAGAGGCTGTATGTTTTCCAGCTTCCCGGTGGACAGATCGTCTACGATGACTACCTTGTAGCCGCGGGCAACCAGCTCTTCCGACAGGTGTGAGCCGATAAACCCGGCGCCGCCGGTGACTATTACTTTGGGCGCGTTTGATGTGACCGGCGAAAGTGTCAAGGGTTATTACCGGAGGGGGAAACTCTAACGGAGGGCGTCATGCCTGGGGTATGGCGGCTATTTGCCTGTTAGTGCGATTGTTCATAATTTGCCCTGGGGCCATCCGGTCCCAACAACCATAGCAATTTACCATGCGCGGCGCCGGTTGTCAAGATCGATCAAGGGTCCCAAACACGCGTCCGACTGCTTTGCGCCACAGATAGAGCGGCAGGCCCGGGTTGGACACTAGCCGGGAAGCGCCCGAGTTATTGTAACAGTAGTTGCAGGGCCACAACAGGGCCTTTTCCGGGTCCAGGAAACGCCGGCGAAACTCCTGGAGATAGCGGCAATTCCAGGGGTCCTCCGAATCATAAAAGTTGATGCTGTCCGAGAAATCAATCAACTGACAGCTACAGCCACCCACTTTCCCATCACCGTCGACGGCAAGGCCGTAAAAGGGACTGGTGCACAGCTTGTGGTTCGCTGCATCCGGCAGTAGAGGCGGCAACGATATCATAAAGTCCTTTCTCAGTCCCATCGTTCTCGCCCCGGCGAAGGTCCTGACGACGTGTTCATCCCGGGCGAAAAGGCAGCGTTGTTCCGGCTCAAAGCCCGGCGCCGGCGACGGCAGGAACTGAAAGAACAGGATCCCGTCCACGCCCAGGCTCTCGGCATACCGGGCCGCATCCCTGATTCCGGCGTAGTTTTGCCGGTCCAGAATGTAGCTGACCCAGATGGTGAGCTTGGACTTCTTCGAATTTCTGCGCTTCACCAGCTCCGCAGTGTTTCGAGAAATTGTGTCAAAGACCCGGTCGGGCATTCCTGTCATCCGGCTGAATTCCGCGGGATTGTGGCCGTTGAGACTGATGGTAAAGGTGTCCAGGGGCGACTCGACGAGCTGCTGAATGTAGTCGCCAACCATGATCCCGTTAGAACCTGAAGATGTAGACATCTTCATGCTGGAGGCAAACTCGATCATCCGAAAGATATCTTTGTTCAGCAGCACCTCGCCGTTGCCGATGATATTGACTACCAGGGCATTCTTGTATCTCCGGAGAATATCCTTGAAAAGCTGCAGGTCCATATCTTTTCCCGGCTTTTGCCCGAAGGGATTGGGCTTTCTCCGGGAATGGGTCAGGCACATGTCACAGCTCAGGTTGCAGGTGAAGGTGGGAAACGTCGAGATATAGATCGGGTGCCAGTCCACAACTGCCTTCTTGCTACCCCAGAAAAACTTCGCCAGGTTTAGCATCTGGCCGGGCGTGTGGTCGCCGCGGATGAAATTGGATAGTAACTCGCTGACCTTCATATTGGCTTACCCGTGCTACCTTTTTTGCTCCACCGCATGGTACAGAGCCAGTAAACGTTCCTCCATGATGCGCCGGTCAAACTTCTCCTTGAACGCTCTCCGGCCGTTTGCCGCCAGCCGCCCGGATAGCCCGGGGTCTTCCCTGAGTCGCACTATCGCCTCCCTGATCTCGGCTTCGTTCGAAGGGTCCACCACCAGGCCGCATCCCTCTGACTCGACCAGTTCGGCCATCGCCGTCCCCTTACAAACGATAATAGGTTTCTGGCACATCATGGCTTCAAATAACTTGTTGCAACTGGCATGTTTCACGGCGACCACCTGGGGGCTGTAAAGGGCAAACAGCAGGTCGCTTTCCGCGGTCCGTTGCAGCACTTCAGCATGGCTGATCTTACCAATGAATTCGATTTTGCCTTCAGAGGCCCGCGCCGAGCGCGCGATCTCCTCCGCAAGGTCGCCGTAGCCGGCAACAACCAGCTTGATTCCATTCATATTGTTGACAATCCGCATCACCTTATCCAGATTGAGAGGCCGGCTGCGGTATAACACCCCGGCATAGAACAGGGTATACCGGTCATTGGCTCTGGCCAGAAAAGGGCTGAACGTGTCCGGAGGGGTGTTGTAGATCACCGCTACATTTCTGTTGGGGACTCCCTTCAGCTCTTTCTTTTGGGCTTCATTGGAGAGGACTACCGCGTCTGCCAGCCGGATGACAATCTTCTCTATGCCAACCCCGATATTGCGCACCAGTTGCGGCCACATCATCAAATCCGCATAGACGTCGAATATCTCGTAGACGACACGCCGTCTCCTCAGCTTGCCGGCGATGACCGCCGGGATGCCGGAATCCAGGTTCACCGCGTGCACCATGTTCCCCCTGACTGCCATGAGCCAGAAAAACGCGAAGCACCACCAGAGCATCATCAATGGCAGCACCCGGGCGCCCCAGGGCGCCCGCAGTCTTAGCCTGATTTCGCGGTAATCATCACCCGGGGTCCACTGGGGGGAATTGTCCTGGCAGTCCCTGTCCCAGCATATCAGGGTAATGCTGTAGCCGTTCTGTTTGACGGTCTCGATCTCCCTGGCAAGCCAGGGGTCCCGGTCAATCAAATTGGACCGGACAAATACTGCCTTCTTGTGAGATGGATACATGTTAATGCTGGCTCATGTGAGGTGCAAGACCGACGCCGCCCCTGTTACCGCGCAGCTACATCCACAAAAATATGAAGTGAATCATATGGCTGGCTGTCCTGGCCTTTGTAGAGGACAAACTCCACTTTCTGGTCGGCACCTGCCCTGACGGGTGCGAAACCGACTTTTCCCTCCCATTTGTCGCTCCGGGCCAGGCTTATCGGGCCTATTTTCCCCAGTTCCTCACCGGCGCTGGTTACCTTCAGGATGTAGACGGACTTCTCGCCTTCGCGGTTCACTATTCCGGCCACGACAGTCGCTCGCTGACCCACCACCAGTTTGTTCGGGTAGTCCCGAGCCTTGCCCTCCGGCCCGAGAATATAGAACTCGGTGAACCTGTCCTCGGCCCTGGGATTAGCAAGCACGTAGCCCAGCGCCCCTACAACAGCTATGACGAAGACAAGCATGACGCCTGTCAGGAGTTTATGCAGTCCGCCTTCCCCTTACCGGCTACACGGGTATTGATAACTTTCACAAGAAAAAACTATAGCAAAGTGCGGCCGATGATGCAACCGCGCCCAGCGGTGCCGCTACCGGGTGGCATCCGCCTCAGGCGGATCGCTGCCTGTGGAGGCGTTTTTCCGCGATTGGGGGTACTCGCCACGGCACGCCGTGGCGCTACCGGCAGGCGGCGGCGTGTCGCTACGGACTGTTCGACTGTTTAGACTGCTTATGATAGACTCTAACCGATGGAGCCCGTCAAGGCAATTATTTTCGATGGCAGCGGGACACTGCTTAACGATATCGAAGCAGTATGGAAGGCCAACTCCGAAGCCTACCAGGCTTTCGGCCTCCAGGCCTGCCGCACTCTCGAGGAATTCAAGGAGAAGTTCCGCATGCCGATCCCGGAATTCCACCTGGGCAACGGGGTGCCGCCTCAACTGCTCAAGGATGTGGACCGGAAGTTCCGCCAGTGCTACCCCGGTCATGCTGCCCGGGTGTGCCTTTTCCCCGAGGTCGTTGCTGTCCTGCGGCAACTGGGCCGGCAGGGAATCTCGCTGGGAATAGCCTCCAGTATTCCGGGTCCTTTTTTGAGAGAACACCTCAAGAAGCTCGAGATCGAGAATTTCTTTGTGGCGGTGACGGGACAGGATGATTGTGACGAGCAGAAACCGTCGCCGAAGCCTATCCTGGTCACTACCCGGAAGCTTGCTGTTTCGCCCGGCGAGGCCATGTATGTTGGGGATATGGAGGAAGACATCATCGCCGGCAAAAAGGCCCATGTCACGACCACGGCCATAGTCCGCCGCGAAAGCTACCAACCCCGCTGGCGGCTGGAAAGGCAATCGCCCGACTACCTGATCACCAGTCTGACGGAGTTGCTCGGATAACATGCACGTCGACTTCGAACTGACGTCCGGTGACATAGTGGCTTTGAATCTTCACCTGTATGATAATCTTCCAAAGCTGCGCCGCAGGCGACAACTGCTTCGCTTTGTGGCGCCGGCTTTCTGGCTGGCGATAATGGGCACATTTTTCGCATTGAGGCGTACCCCGGTGACGGAACACCTGTGGAACATACTGCCCTTGCTGCTTTTTGGAATCCTGTGGCTGGTATTTTATCCCGCATTCGCCCGCTGGAATTTCAAGAAGGCTATCTCGAGAATGTACCCGCAAGATGCGCCGGTCCGAAAGCTGCGGATGGCAATCGTTCCGGACGGCATCAGCGTCACCTCACCGGGGGGACACCGGTTGACGCCGTGGAAGGAGATACAGCAGGTCGAGGTGATGGAGGACTACGTTTATATCTTGACCGATTCCAGGGCCGCCCACGTGGTGCCGCGGCGGGCATTCCCGGACCAACCGGCATTCGATAGTTTTGCGAAGAATGTCCGGCAAAATGTGAGCCGCCGGTAGCTAGACCCGCCGCGGTACGGTAACATTTCTGGTGTTCCTCACGTTATGTTTTCTCCGGAGGAGTACAAGAATGATAAAAGTCGCCGCGAGTTTCATCCTGGTAAGCCTGCTTGCAGTCTCCATCGCCTGCGTCTCTCCCGGTCGTACGCCGGAAGGCAAACTGGCGACGCCGACGGTCTCGCCCAGCCCCGCAATCAAGCCTACCCTGCCGCCGCCTACGCCATCGCCGGCGCCCAGGCCATCGCCTACCCCGGTGGTCACACCGGCGGTGACTCCCGCCCCTATCCCGACTGTGGCGCCTTCCCCCGTTGTCACCCCCAGTCCCGTCAGGACGCTCCCGCCGGCCACTCCCACCCCGGCGCCAGGGCTAAGACAGGGGCAAACCATACCTGAACTGCCGGGCAAGATCAACATCTCTTTTACCTTTAAGTACTGGAGCACCGGCACGCAGGCAGTGGCGCAACAACAGGGTACCTACTTTACCTATAATGCCAGGCCCGGAATGAAGTTCGTGACGCTTCAATACAGCTTCAAGAACAACCACCGGGTCGAGCAGGAAACGCCAGCCGTCAACATAGGGGAAATAGTTACCGGTCCGAGGGGGTTTATCTACAAGCTGTGGCTGCCGCCTTCGGGGCCTGATTTCCAAACGTACCGGCCCACGGAATCATCGCCGCGCCTCGTGTCCGAGCTGGGTTTTACCGAGGCAGGCAACATGAAACTACTGCCGGAAAAAAGCATCGATGGCCGCGCCGTCTTTGAAATCCCCCAGGAGGCGACCCCCGTGGAAGTAATGCTGGCGTTCTTGCCGGTGAAAATAGCTCTTAGCAATTAGCGGTTAGCCATTAGCCATTAGCTATTGGCTATTAGCTATTGGCTATTGGGCCGCCTTTCCCAGGAGCTAACTGCTAACCTAACCGCGAACTGCTAATTGCCAATTGCTAATGGCTAACTGCTAACCGCCAATTGCCAATTGCTAATGGCTCTAGTATAATGGCCGAAAATTTCAGGTGAAAGGAATGACATGGAAGCCATTTCAGTCATACAGCGCCGGGCCAGTTTAAAGTCTTGCCTCTCGGACGGCAAGATCGATCACGGAGACCTGATCCAGGTCCTGGAAGCGGCGCGGGCTGCCCCTTCGGGCAGAAACAATCAACCCACCAGGTTTGTGGTGGTCACCGATCGTGAAAAGATAAACAGGCTGGCGCGCGAGGCCTTCAGTGAAGGGAATGCCATGGTCGGCCAGGCCGCGGCGCTCATCTTTGTTTGCGCCAATCCCAATGACTCGATGACCAGGGATGGTCAGAGTTACTACCTGTACGATGCCGGCCTGGCCACGGAAAACCTGTTGCTGGCGGCTACCGACCTGGGATTGGCGACACACATTATGACCGGATTCAAGGAGGTGGAAACGCGGCGGATACTGGGCATCCCCGATGAGGTCAGGATCGTGGCGGCCACGCCCCTGGCTTGCCCTGCGCAGGGTTCATATGCCGAGGCGTCCAGGGGCAGGCTGGCCGGGAGGACGAGAAAGAGCCTGCAGGAGATTGCCTTCGTCGACTCATGGGGCAGCCCGGTAAAATAGCAAAAAACAAAATCAAATTGGAGGTGCGACATTCCGGACTATCAATTCGACCATTGCCATCTGTATGCCCCCGAGCCGCACAAGACCGCGGCCTGGTACCGTGATATCCTGGGCGCCAAATCAATCAAAGAGTCCAAAACGCCGCGCATGCTGATGTTGCACCTGGACCTGGGAGGCGCGCGGCTGATTGTCTCCGGCCCGGCGGACAGGCCGGGACCGGAATTAGGCGAACCGCATATTGGGGTGGACCATTTTGGGATGAAAGTGGCCAACCTGGAAGCTGCTATCAAAGACCTTAAAAGTCGAGGGGTCCGTTTTTTGCAGGACCTCACCGTGACCCCGTCCGGGGACAAGATCGCCTTCATGGAAGCTCCGGACAATACGCGGATAGAGTTGACGGAACGGGCGGGCTGAGGGGACGGGTAACAGGGAAAAGGGAAAGGCGAAAGGGAAAAGGGAAAGGCGAAAGGGAAAAGAGCCTTCAGTGGTCTGTCATCAGCTTTCGGATGCACTGCACGAGGTGGTGGGGCTGATAGCTGACAGGTGATGGCCGTAATGACTCTATAGGCCTGCTGCGTCCTCTGTGGTTGACGTCCCCTTTCCGCTTTTTGGCGAGACCCATTCGCCACGGCGCGCCGTGGCGCTACGGGCACGCGGTCCGCCTCAGGCGGATACCGCTATGGGGTGGCGCCGTTGCGGCGGAACTTGATTATCTCGGCGAAGCTATTGATTTTGGCCAGGTTGCTGGTCTCAGGGAATCCGTCATAGCTGAGGGTGATCCACGGCTTGTGGTACTGGTCGCTGAATTTGGCGGCCATGGCGGCCACGATCCCGCCGGGCATGCAACCGTGGGGCATCACCGAGATGACCCCGGCAAAGGCGGGGTTCTTCATCCATTCGATGCCGGTGCCAATGCTCAATACCGCCTCACTGCCGCACCGGGAAGAGAGGTAATCGCCGGAGAGGTGGAGCAATTCCCTGGTGGAAAGCTCCCTGGTATCGATCACGGGGCTGAAGATGCGCGCGATCCTGTGCTCGTCCTTCAACAGCACCCACCTCTTGATGGACGCGATGATGAACTTTTTGAGTTTCCTGTCTTTGACCGCATCCTCGATATTCCGGTGGTAAATATATTCGACCCATTCCGTCCAGGGTGACACCACCACTTCCAGCCCCATTTTCTCGCAGACCCGCTCCAGGTCTTTGTTGCTGAACCTGTTCGATCTCAGGAATATCTCTCCGTTGATGCCTACCAGTGGCTTCCTGGGTTGCCCGGGGTCCACGATGGACTGGAACTCCTCGATGGCTTGATTCAGGACATCTTTGAACCCCTGTTTCCGGCGCGTCCGGCCGGTGATCATGCCGAGATAGCGGTCGAAAAGCTGATCGGCGGCGCCCGTGGTCTTCTCATAGGGCCTGGTGCGGCGAAGCAGCTTCAACAACATGTCGATGGCCACCACTCCTTTCCAGGCCAGGCGCTCGAAATCCGGGCCCAGATTGAGGTCGCGGTAGCCGTTGTTGGAGACGGTGGACCGCACCGGCATGTCCAGTCCCATGTCCTTGAGGACCCTGAATTGCTCCAGGGCATATTTGCCGAGGCGGCAAGGGCCATAGGACCCGGCCATCAGCCCCTCTACGTTGCCATCCATGACCTCCCGGTGACCGTTATCTTTGAAGTACCTGATAAAGTCGCCAAGGGTGACCCGGTAGGGCAGGCATTCCTTCCCGGAGGTAACGCTGTTGCTGTAAAGCAAATTGCGGTCGTCTGGTTCAGGGAGCGACACGGCATTGGCGCCAAAGGCCTGCGCCGCGGCGCAGAACGCCTCGGTGTGGGGGGACATGCGGGGGATGAGGAGCACCTTTTGTGGGTTGGCGTAAGCCGGCGACCCCCGGTAAATGGCTTCGGGCGGCGGCGGGGCCTGGCCGCGCCTGGCGGAAAGATGGAAACTCCGGATAGTATCGACGAAAGCCTCCAGGCGGGTTACGATGCCGGCTTCAGCGGCATGTTCATCCACTTCGAGCTGGCCGCAGGGCTTATCGCCGAGTATGTCTTCGACGATGTTGAGGATAAACGAGTTGGGACCGCAGCCGAAATTGGTCAAAGCCAGTCCGTACAGGTCCGGATCACCGGCAACTATGGCCGCCCCGGCGATGTGACGGGCTTCGGCCATCCAGTACGGTCGGTCGGAATATTTTTTGACGTCGATAGATGCCAGGGGCAGAAAATCCAGGGGAATGGGCGTCACGCCCAATTGGGCCAGCTTTTCGGCTATGGCCATGTTGGCGCCGGCATCCTGGGAGACATAAGACCTGGCCAGGAGCACCACCCCCAGTTGCTCCGAGCGTTTTAGCTGCTGCAAAAGGGCAGAACCTTTTTCCAGCAGCGCTTTTTCAAACTCCCTCTGGGCCTCCAGGCCGGCCAGGGCGGCCCGCATCCCTTCTTTCTCGCTGAAGCCCAGCCGCCCGGCAACTGCCGACAGGTTGGCCATGACCTCGTCGTTGCCGAGACTGAAGTCGATGATCGGGGTCAACAACTTGTCCTTCAGCCCCAGTGTTTCGCGGATGATATAGGGTGATGCCTGTACCAGCGGGCAGGCGTACTTCTGGTTCTCATCGCCCTCTTTGGGCCCCAGGCGGATGGCCGAGGGGAAAAGTATGAAGTCGGCATTTTTCAGCGAACTGGCGTGACCATGGAGCAGCTTCACCGGAAAACAACTATCGGCATAGCTGAGCTCCACCGAACGTTCGATGGTCGCCGGGCTGGTCTTATTGGAAAGAATGACCCTGACCCCCAGGGCGTTGAGAAAGCCCAGGAAAAGGGGCGCATAATCGTATATCAGCAGCGAGCGAGGGATGCCGACGGTTGGTCCCTTTCCCGAGTTCTCCCGGTATTCCCTGAACAGGAGCTTCTCGCGTTCATCAAAAGCGGTGGCTATCTTCTCCTGTCCGGCGTTGGCGTCGAACAGGTCGCACCGGCTGCCGTAGAAGGTGGGTTTCTCTTTGGGCAACTGCATGCGACTGATGGTGCAGTTGTGGTCGCACTTGTTGCAGGTGAAGGTTGAAAGGGTGTAGTTGGCATTGACGACCGCGTCGAATCCTTTGAAGTGTGAGTTGGTGGCGGCGCGGTCCCCGCACCCGTTACCCCCCGGCGTGGCGACCTCGCCGCTACGCCCCGCTGCCGGGGACAGCCCAACCTGCTCCCGGGCGAGCAACGCCGCGCCGATGGCCCCGGTGATTTCCTTGTGCTCCGGCACGGTTATGGTCTTGCCGGCCAGGGCATCTTTGAACGCCGATACCACCGCGGTGTTGTAAAAAACGGCCCCGGTCAGGATGACCTTGTTGCCCAGCCGGCGGGGGCCGACTACCTTGGAAAGATAATTGCGGCATATGGCATTGGCCAAACTGGCGGCGATCACTTCAACGGGCACGCCGTCCTGCCGCGCGGTAGCTACTGCCTGGGACATAAAGGCGGCGCAGCGGGTCCCCAGGTCCATAGTGTGCGGGGCCTGGAAGGCCAGGCGGGCAAACTCGCCGTTCTTGACCGAGATGCCCATCAGGTCGGCCAGTTCATCGATGAAGCTACCTGTGCCCGCGGCGCAGGCCTTGTTCATCTGGTAGTCGATCACGATCCCATTTCGCTTGATGACCAGTTTCGAGTCCTGGCCGCCGATTTCGATGATGTCGGCTTCGCTATCGACTTCCGCGGCGGCCCTGGTCTGGGCGGTGATCTCGTTCTTGATCAGGTCGGCCCCGATGAAGCTGCCAACCAGGTAGCGTCC
>CAZFEA010000015.1:0-18832 GCA_964518085.1 uncultured Dehalococcoidia bacterium | reverse complement strand
CTTCTGGCGCCGCCTGGGGCTTCAGCGCCGGCAGTGACAGTGCAATCAAACACAGGAGGACAAGCCCACAATGAGAGAAATGCTGAAAAGCAAGATTCACCGCGCGCGCATAACCAGCGTTAATGTGGATTACGAAGGCAGCATCAGCGTCGATGGAGAACTCCTGGAAGCGGCGGATATCCTGCCTTTTGAAAAGGTACACGTACTGGATGTAGATAACGGTTCCAGATTCGAAACGTACGCTATTGAGGCCGAAAGAGGCAGCGGCACAATGGCCGTCAATGGGGCCGCGGCCCGACTGGTGGGCAAAGGTGACATGGTGATCGTTCTCTCCTATGCCACCGTTCCCGAAGAAGAAGCCCGGAAGCATGCCCCTTCCCTGGTCTATGTCGATGCCAGGAACGCCGTCACCCATACAAGAGGAAGTTGCCGCGGCGTCCGGGAGCTGTCATTACCTTAGACTATGTCGTAGCCGCGCCGTCTCCGCGCCCGTCCCCGGGCGGGGGAACCTCGCCGGTACGGTGCGGGCGAACACACAGATGGCGGACGAACACCCAGTTTCGCCCCTACCAGATTGACTGATATGCGCATTACCATCAATGACATAAGAGAAATGAAGCAAAAGGGTGAGAAGATCACCATGCTCACCTCTTATGATTATGCTATCGCCAAGCTGGTGGACCAGGCAGGCATCCCTCTGATTCTGGTTGGAGACAGCCTCGGCATGGTTGTTCTCGGCTACGAATCACCCATACCGGTAACCATGGACGAGATGATCCACCACACCAAAGCTGTGACACGAGGCGCCAAAAAGGCCCTGGTCATCGGCGACATGCCCTTCATGACCTACCATGTTTCAGTGGAAGATGCCTTGAGGAATGCCGCCCGCTTTATCCAGGAAGGCGGCGCCCAGGCAGTCAAACTGGAAGGCGGCGAGATCGTTGCCGACACCGTCAAACGCATTGTCCAGTGTGGCATACCTGTCATGGGGCATATCGGACTTACACCCCAGTCCATCAACCAGTTAGGCGGCTTCAAGGCCCAGGGCAAGACGCCCGAAGCCGCCATCAAGCTTCTTCGGGATGCCAGGGCCCTGGAAGCCGCCGGGTCCTTTGCCGTAGTCCTGGAGGCCGTGCCCGCGCCTCTGGCCAGGCTCATAACCCAGAAAATCACCGTGCCTACCATCGGAATCGGCGCGGGAAAGGACTGCGATGGCCAGGTGCAGGTCGTCAGCGATCTGCTCGGTTTGTACACTGACTTCGTGCCCAGGCACGCCAAACAATATGCCCGTCTCTTCGAGGAAATCAACCGGGCGGTGGCCTCTTACATGTCCGAAGTCAAGTCAGGCGATTTCCCCACCACCAAACAAAGTTTCAGCATGGATGAGGCCATTATCGATGAGCTTGCCCGGTCCGACCAGTAACGGGCATGCGTAGCCTCGAGCCGGCGGCTCGCCCTCAAATCGGCCGAAATGGAATTAACTAACCCAAACGCATTTTTTGCGCACGTGACAATCAACAACCGAGTTTCCCCAATTCCGTCACGCTGAGTGACTATCGCATTACCGGAAACCGATGCCAATGAGAGTCATCAACACCATCCAGGACATGAAGCTGACCCGGGGGCAGATGGATGGGCCGTTGGGCTTTGTTCCCACCATGGGCTACCTCCACGAAGGCCACCTGGAGCTGGTCCGAAACTCCAGGAAAGAAAACCGGTTCACCATCGTAAGCATCTTCGTTAACCCCACCCAGTTCGGCCCCAAAGAAGACTTTGCCAGCTATCCCCGCGACCCCGGGCGTGACTGCGCCATGCTGGAAAAAGCGGGGGTGGATATCGTATTCATGCCCGCTCCTGAAGAAATATATCCCCCCGGGTTTAACACATGGGTGACCCTGACCGGGGTCACTGAACGACTGGAAGGGGCCATACGACCCGGCCACTTCCGTGGCGTGGCCACCGTTTGCAACAAGCTGTTTAATATCGTGGAAGCCCAAACTGCGTATTTCGGCCAGAAGGATGCCCAGCAGGTTGTGGTGATCAAGAAAATGGTCAAAGACCTGGCAATGAACCTCCGGATTGTGGTCGTACCCACAGTGCGGGAACCTGACGGCCTGGCGATGAGCAGTCGTAATGTTTACTTGAATCGCGAACAACGCAAGGCCGCCGTGGTCCTGTGGCAATCCCTGTCCCTCGCCCGTGAACTCTGTACCGGTGGCGAGACAAAGGCAGAGACCATTCGCCATGCCATGGCCGGGATGCTGCAGAGACAAACCCTGGCCGGCCCGATCGATTATGTCAGCATTGCCGATGCCGAAACCCTCGAAGAACTGGTCAATATTGACCGCCCCGCCGTTGTCTCCCTGGCCGTCCGCTTTGGCCCCACCCGGCTTATCGACAACATCACCCTGCCCCCGCCGTAGCCGCGAGCCGATGGCTCCCGTTGCATTTTCCGGTACCATCCGCCTCTGGCGGATCCCCGCCCGTGAAAAACGTTTGCCAGCCCGCGGCTACAGGTCGTTACTTCCCTACACAGAACTGGCTGAAGATCGTATTCAGCAGGTCCTCCTGGACGGTCTCGCCGGTAATCTCTCCAAGGGCATCCAGCGCTCCGGTAAGGTCCACTGACACCAGATCATCGGGCAGCGTCTGTCTCAGCCCCTCCAGGGCCTGAGACAGACGCCGGCAGGCCCTTTCCAGGGCATCCCGGTGGCGCGGGTTGCTCACCAGCAAAGCATCCGAGACCACAACTTTTCCTCCCAGGGCCGAGCTTACCATGGCGGCCTTCAGGGCGGCGATCCCGGCCCCGGTCACTGCCGAGGTTGGCACTACCGTCCATGCCGCCGCGCTCAGGTCAGCCCGGCACAGCAGATCGCTTTTATTGGCGACTACAATGACCTCCTTGCCATCCAGCATGCCCAATATTTGATGGTCTTCACCCGCCAGCGGCACGCTTATGTCAACCACTATCAACACCAGATCAGCCTTTTCGATAGCCTTCCGGCTCCGTTCGATTCCCAGCGACTCCACAGGGTCGTCGGTGCGGGTTATTCCCGCAGTATCTACAAGAATGAACGGCACCCCTTCGATGTTCAGTGTTTCTTCGAGGGTATCTCTGGTCGTCCCCGGTATCGGGGTTACAATAGCCCTGTCTTCACCCAGCAAAATGTTTAGAATACTCGATTTACCAACGTTTGGCCGTCCCACGATAGCCGTGCGGACCCCCTGCCGGTAAACAGCGCCACTACCGGCATTTTCGACCAATAGTTCCACCTCTTTCAGCGACCTCGACAACTGCCCCACCAGGTCCACCTCCTCGATTTCATCGTCGGGAAAATCGATCCTGGCGGTAATGGCCGCCAAAGATGACATCAGGCCGCCCCGGATGGCTTTTATCTCGCGCGATAACCTGCCTTCCAGACCGTAAATTGCCAGCTTCAGACTGGCCGCCGTCCTGGCCCGAATAACATCCTGGACGGCTTCGGCCTGAGCCAGGTCTATCCGTCCATTGAGAAATGCCCTCAGGGTAAACTCGCCTGGAGCCGCCAGTCTCGCGCCGTGTCGCAGGCATAGTCCCAGGATGCGTTGCACCGCCAGCGATCCGCCATGACAGTTAATTTCCACCACATTCTCGCGGGTGTAGCTGTGCGGCCCCGGCATGAAGGATACCAGCACTTCGTCCACCTCATCGCCGTTATCCCGGTCTACCACCCAACCATGGGACAGCTTCCGCGGGGCTATCGCCCCGGTAAAAAGCTTAGAAGCTATTTCCAGGACCATGTCGCCGCTTAAACGGACAATGCCGATACCACCCTCGCCAACCGGTGTCGAAATGGCAACTATCGTGTCGTTGTACATAATTGCCCTATCATCCGCCTTTGGCGGACCTGGCAGACATCGCATTCATCCGTTGTTCATGTTAGATGTAATAGCTCAAATCCGCGCCCCTGGACATCTCCAGAAAACCTGTCAGCCCCATAACACTGTCGGCGCCGGCGATCAAATCCTCCTTGTTTATGCCGAGGAAGGCCATGGCCGCGGGACAAACATAGAGCTTGATGCCGAGTGCCGAGGCATCACCCAGGAGTTCGGCAATAGACGGCAGCTTCCCTCTGACCGGGCCATTTTGGACGAGCCGTTGTACCTCCGGAGCAGTATCGCCGGAGACTTCGTCGGCGCGGCCCTTTACCAGCCGCTTCAAAGCGCCGAAGGTAAAAAGGGCGTGAACCTCGGCGCCCGTCGCCAGGGCCGCCAATGCTACCGACAGGCCGTAATACACCCGGTCCCAGGCGCCATCGTGGAGTATCAACGATATCTTGTTTTTGCCGGTTTTTCTGGCCAAATTTGTCCCTTTCATATTTCCGAGGATTAGACAGCCATACCCTCATTATAAATTGAAAGACCGAAAAACTGAAAAATTGAAAGATTGCCAGGGGTCGGGAATTTTTCAATCCCGCAATCTTCCAATCTTTCAATCGCGCAATGTGCTAGAATTGGCGGCAAAGGAGTTATCAAAATGTACAAATGCGGTTTCTGTGGAGCTGAATTCTCCAACGAACAAGAAGCAGCCAGCCACATGATGAAACATGTTTCCGAATATGCCCAGAAGCAACAGGAAACCATGATGCGCACCTATCTTCTGCTGGCTGCATCCCAGCTCACCCAGATATGCCTGATAAGCGGCAGGAAACCTGAAGACGCCATGGACGTCTTCACCAAGCTATACGGATTGCTGGTGAACTGGCAGGGGGGCGGGGTGAAGGACAAGGACGAGTTTACCAAATGGCTCGAAGGCCAATGGGACAAAGAGAACAAAGAGAACAAAGAGAATAAAGACTAGAGACGATCAAAGATTCAAGATATAAGACTCAAGACCCGAGAAATCAGTTGAATTTAATAAGAATTTCACTTTTTCCTAGTGCAACTGCTTGAAAAACCCTGACACGCCCATTAGATTAGAGCATTAGGGGTTTCCCGGGAAAATTTCATCACACGGAGGGCGCCGTGACAAGAATTACTTCACCCAAAGGTATCTTCCTCCTCTTTGGCTGTGCCCTGCCCCTGGTTTTTGGCGCATTTGTGGCATGCCAGGGTCCTCTCGGGGAACGTGGACCCGCCGGCCCCGCGGGGCCACCCGGCCCGGCAGGACCAGCCGGCAAGGCCGGGCCTCCCGGCCCGGCAGGCAAGGAAGGCGCACCAGGCAAACCGGGCGCTCCGGGTAAACCTGGACCAACCGGCGCGGCGGCCGCGGGACCCGGCCTCAAAGCCAACATTACCAAAGTGGAAATACCGGCCGATCGCAAACCGGTGGTAACCCTCACCCTGAGTGACAATGCGGGCAACCCCGTGCCCCTCTCGGCGCTGGACGCCAACAGCATGAGATTCACCATCGGCCGCCTGGAGACCGACCCGGACACGAAACTTTCCGTTCGGTTAAGCTATGTTCTGAGCGACGTCCAGGGGCGGCCTTTCATGTTTGAAGGAAAGCAGATGCAACCTGCCATGGAAGTGGCCCGGGGGGTGCCGGCCAGCGCCATGGACCAGCGCGGATCACTGAAGGAAAACAGGCCGGGCGAGTTTAGCTACACCTTCGGCACCATCCTGCCCGAAGATTTCCCCAGGAATCTTACCCACCGGGTGGGCATGCAGGCCACCAGGGGTAGCAGGGCCTTCGTCGCCAACGACACTTTTGACTTTGTCCCGGCAGGCGGCGAGGTCAGGGACAGCCGGGAAATAGTCAAAGTGGAAAATTGCAACAAATGCCACGACCGGCTGGCTCTACACGGCGGCCAGCGAATCCAGACAAAGCTTTGCGTTATATGCCACACCCCCCAGAACATTGATCCGGAAACCGGCAACACGGTTGATTTCAAGGTCATGGTCCACAAGGCGCACCGGGGAGTCAATCTGCCCAGCGTTCAGGCAGGCAGACCCTACTACATCGTCGGCAATGCCCAGAGGGTCTTCAATCTTGGCGAGACCCGGTTCCCGCAGGACATCCGAAACTGCACCACCTGTCACAGCGGCGTCCCCCAGGCTGACAACTGGAAAACTGCCCCGAGCCGGGCGGCCTGTGGCTCATGCCATGACCAGGTGGACCTTGCCAGCGGCCGGGGACACCCGGGAGGGCCACAACAAGACGATAAAGCCTGCGCCGGCTGCCACCCCCCAGAGGGGGCCGAGTTCTCCGCCGCCATAGCCGGAGCCCACACCATCCCGGAACGGTCTACTCAGCTCAAGGGCGTCAAATTTGCCATTACCCAGGCGATCGCCCGCCCCGGTGAACGACCACTGGTTGACTTTAGAGTGACCGACAACAACGGGGCTGGCCTTGACGCACGCAAATTCGCTTACCTGGAGGCGACCCTGGCCTATCCGACAACCGACTATTCGACCCGGATCACCCAGATAGCGGCGGCGGCGCCTCCCAGGGCTACCCAGGGATCGCTCACGGACCTCCGCGGAGGCAACTTCCGCTTCATTTTCGCGGATCCGCTGCCATCAGGCGCCAAGGGAACGGCGGCCATAGGCATCGGCGGCTATCAAACGCTCACCATGAAAGGTCCCCGCGGTAAAGATGTAGAGGTCAGGGAAGGTGATGTCAATCCCGTGGTCTATGTGTCCCTGGATGCCACCCAGCCCGCCAAACGGAGGACGGTGGTCAATCGGGACAAGTGTAATGCCTGCCACCTTGACCTGGGCAACCCCGCGGGCATATCTATTCATGGTAGTATCCGCCGGAATACTGAGTATTGCGCGCTGTGCCACAATGCCACCCACACTGATGAAGCCGTCAGGCCAGCGGCTAATATGCCCCCGGAAAGCGTGAACTTCCGCTGGCTCATCCATTCTATCCACAAAGGGGCCGACCGCGAAGAACCTTTCATAGTCTACGGCTTCAGGAGCACGAAATTCGATTTCTCGGAAGTCCATTATCCGGGCAGGCTGAACAACTGCAGCCAGTGCCATGAGGGACAGAGCTTCACCGTCCCGCTGCCACGGGGCATCCAGGATACGGTGGTGAAACAAAAAGACCAGGTGGTCAAGACCATGCTTCCGATCATGACCGCCTGCGCCGCATGCCACGCCGGGAAAGAGGCGGGTGCCCACATGGAAAGCCAGACTACCCAGGGCAAAGTAGAGATTTGCGTCGTCTGCCACGGCAGGGGCAGGGAGTTTGCCGTAGAGAGAGTGCACCGGCCCTGATCGACCTTGACAAAAAGCCGCTAGCTGCGTACCATATTCCTGTGACCAGCAAGAACTATGCCCGGGAGTACCCTCATGCTAAAAGGCGACCTTAAATCATTCATCGAAAAAACCAACAAGAAGAACAAGCGCCACAACGGCAACAAAATACGGTTTAACTGGACCCGGAGGAAAAGAAAAGGCTAATGCAAAGGCAGTTATTCACACCGCGTAGGGGCAAACCTGCGTGTCTGCCCGCGGGCGAACACGCAGGTTCGCCGCTACGAAATTGATGTGAGGAGTAAACTCCAGTATGCCTATCTACGAATATTACTGCTCAAAGTGCCAGTCAGTTTTTGAGCTGACCCGGTCCTTTGCCGAAAGTGACAAGCCGGCAACATGCGCCAAATGTGGTTCCCCTTCGCAGAAGCTGGTGTCGGCTGCCGCGACCAACGCCGATTACAAGGTTAAGCTTCCTGAAAAGGAGCCGTTCCGGAACCTACCACGGAAAGACCCCGGAAACGTCTCTCCTGCCTGAGTGCATAAGTCCGCGTTATGATGCCCCGTTGTCTGTCACAGCCGTTGACTACGTCCTGATCTTCCCCCGCCTGTGACATGATCATCGAACTTTTCAGGAGCTACCCATTCCTGTCGGTCATTGTTGTTGTCGTTGTCTTTCTGGTGCTCTCGCAGGCCGCGGTCATCGGCGCCGAATATTTTCTCCGCTGGAAGCGTTTCCGGCAGGCCGAGACCTTCGCCAGGCAGCAAGAGAAACCCCTTCTGGTTATCGGACGGCCGGGATCGCCGGTGCGCATCTACGGGTGCGGCGATCATTGCCTCGATGCCGACCCCCGGGTATTGGTCGACTGCCCCCGAGGCGGTGTTGTCGGGGACATAAGAGATATCCCCTTTAGCGATGACTATTTCGGGGCCGTATTTTGCAGCCACATTGTTGAGTTTATGCCAACCGTGACCGACGCTGAAACGGCCTTAAAAGAAATGGAGCGCGTCGGCGGCCGCCTGTTCCTGTGCCACACCCATCCGCTCAACCTCGTCTGGGGCTGGTTCGGGCCGACCACCAGAATGTGGATAGCCAGAAAAAGGACCGGGCTGGTATTCCGAAAAAGACCGTGGTGAATCAAACTTGTCAGAAAACTCCAGTCCGTATACAATATTTTTTGAAACTACACAACTACGAGGTAACGAACCCTTATGCCTTTTTACGACTATCAATGCGAGAAATGCAATTCCGTTTTCGAAAGAAAACAGAGATACGACGAAGAACCGGCAGCAATATGCCAGTGCGGCGGCAAGGCCCGCCGTGTTCTCCACTCGATCCCGATTATCTTTAAGGGAAGTGGCTTTTACGTAACCGACCACAAGGGTAGCGCCGGGCTTGCCGGAGACACTACATCCAGCAAAGATACGCCAAAAGAAGCAGTGACCGCCGAAGCCAAATCTTCCACGGCTGCGGAGGCAAAGCCGGCAACGACTGCAGAGGCAAAGACTGAACCCAGGCCAAATTAGTTTTTAAGTTGTTGGGTTATTTTGAAGGCCGTCTTACAACGGGTTACCGGGGCGTCGGTTGAGGTAGCAGGCGAAATCATCGGAAAGATCGGCCGCGGCCTGGTTGTCTTTGCCGGGATAGCCAGGGACGACACCGAGGAGGATGTCGACCTGCTGGCTCAAAAAATAGTGGAGCTGCGGCTCCTGCCCGACGCCACCGGGAAATTCAACATATCAGCCGTGGACGCCCGGTGCGAGCTGCTCCTGGTAAGCCAGTTTACCCTCCTGGCGGATACCAGGAAGGGTCGCCGCCCCAATTTTACCGATGCCGCGCCAGCCGAAACGGCCGGACCTTTGTTCGACCGATTCGTGTCCCTGGTCAAAGAAAGCGGCCTGACGGTAGCCACGGGCCGGTTCCAGCAGCATATGCTGGTAAACATCCTGAATGACGGCCCGGTAACTATTTTGCTCGATACCCGGGACTGGCTGCCCCGAAAAATACCCGTCCCCACCGGGGGCAACTCAATAACCCAATAACCCATAAGTCAATAACTCAATAGCCAGGCGACAGAAAGGAGAGTCCGATGACCAACCAGGTACTGGAGGACAAAGACCCCTGGGGAGGCAAGACTTCTTACGACAAATGGGTTGATGCTGAGGAGATACCGGTGATCAAAGGGTATTACGTGGAAGACCTGGCCGCCGGGGGGCTCGGGTTCTGGAAAAGAAAAGGCGGCCTCGGGGCTATTGTCAGAATGGAAGGCGCTGAAGAAAGCAATGACTGCTACATCTGCGAGATTCCCCCCGGCGCCAGTTTGAAGCCGCAAAGACACATGTTCGAAGAACTGATCTATGTTGTCAAAGGCCGTGGCGCCACGACGGTCTGGAACGAAGGCGGCCAATCCCAGACCTTCGAGTGGCAGGAGGGGAGTCTTTTTTCGCCGCCGCTCAATAGCTGGCACCAGCACTTCAACGGCCAGGGCAATGAACCAGCCCGTTATATGGCGGTTACTACCGCACCTACGGTGATCAACCTCTTTCATAACCTGGATTTTGTTTACCACAATCCCTTCGTCTTCCAGGACAGGTTCACCGGAGAGGGGGACTATTTCAGTTCCAAAGGAAACCTCTACCCTGGTGTTGAGCATTTCTGGGAAAGCAACTTCATCCCGGATGTGCGCCGTTTCAAACTCTTCCCTTATGGACCCCGGGGCGCAGGCGGTTCCAACGTTAAGTTCATGCTTTCCGAGAATACCCTGATCACGCACGTGTCCGAGTTCCCGGTAGGTACTTATAAGAAGGGGCACCGCCATGGCGCCGGGGCCCACGTGGTTATTATTGGCGGCGTGGGTTATTCTCTGATGTGGCTGGAAGGCCAGCCCAAAATGAAGGTCGATTGGAAAGTGAACAGCATGTTTGTCCCTCCAGAACGGTGGTTCCACCAGCACTTCAACACCGGCCCTGAGCCGGCAAAGTACCTTGCCCTGCGCTGGGGCGGCAGGAAATTCAAGATGGGAAAGGCCTGGGGAACCAGGGAAAGTGTCAAGACCGGTGGTGACCAGATTGAATATGAAGATGAAGACCCTGAGATCAGGGCGCTTTTCGAAAGGGAACTGGCTAAAAACGGCCTCACCTGCAAAATGCCGAGCGTCCCTCCCCCTTTGAAAAAGGAGGATTGACGGGGATTTAATGAAAAAACAATCCCCGCTTGTCAGAAAGATCAAGGAGAGGGGCTACCGCCTTACCCCCCAGCGGTCCCTCATCCTCGAAACCATCGAAAAGGCCGATGGCCATATCAGCGCCGAAGAAATATATGCCAGGGTGAATTCGAAGTTTCCCGAAGTCAATATGTCCACCATCTACCGGACCGTGGAGCTGCTGAAGAAGCTGGAAATGGTAACCGAAACCGACCTGGGAGAAGGTAAAGTAAAATATCATTTCGGCGCCAAAGGCCATCATCACCACCTGATATGCCAGGGTTGTGGAAAGAACTACGAGCTGGATGAATCTCATCTAAGACCTCTACGTAAGGGTCTGCTTGAAGAATACGGCTTCGAAGCCGACCTGAAGCACCTGGCTATTTTCGGATACTGCGCCGCCTGCCGCTCCTAATCTGTTATTGCAACCTGTTGCAAAAGCTACCGGTTGCGGCTATAATACTCCCAGTCACGGGGATAGTTTCATCAAGGAGCCTGTTTGATGGACACCAATCTGGGAGTCATACTCGTCCTGGGCGTAACCCTGGGCCTCCGGCATGCCTTCGATGCCGACCATCTGGTAGCAGTCTCCACCATTGTGGGGCGCTATCGCAACCCGTTACGTTCCCTCTGGGTGGGCATCTCATGGGGACTGGGACATACTACCACCTTGCTACTTGCCGGACTGGCTGTCCTTTTCTTCAAACTGACCCTATTCGAAGAGTATTCCCACGTCTTCGAAGCCGCCGTGGGGGTCATGCTGGTCTTCCTGGGGCTACAGGTGTTCTGGTCGCTGTTGCGGAACAAAGCCCATTTGCACAGCCATGAACATCCGGGGGAAACCCATTTGCATGTGCATCCCCACAACAGCACCCGCGGACACAATCACCATTCAGCCACGGCGTCGGCCCGTTTTGTTCCGCCGCCGATTTTCCGGATCATTTCTGGCGTCAACTCGTATCTCAACCGCATCCTGGGAAAGCCAATTTTCCGGCTCAAGTCCTATCTGGTAGGCACGGTCCACGGTCTGGCCGGCAGCGGCGCGTTGATGCTGCTGGTGGTGACGGCGATGCCAACCATGGAAACCGGGATACTTTACATCGTTGTCTTCGGCCTCGGGTCCACCATTGCCATGGGAGTGACTACGATATTCATCTCCATGCCCTTCAGTTTCTCCGGGCGCCGGCCGTGGTTCAACCGGGTGCTCCAGATAGTTGCCGCCTCCTCAAGCATCTTCCTGGGAATCTTCTTGATGACGGGTGGGTAGGCCCTACTGCAGAAAAATGGTCTTGTTCCTGACCCTGGTGACAGCCTTGTCGATCACGCAATCGGCGAAATGCTCTACCAGCCAGTGGTAGTATGGTCCCGGAATGGACCTCTTATCTATATCGGGTACCTCGTTGAATGCCTCGATCAGCCACGTCTTCCCTGCCTGGTCGATACACCATTCAACCGCGTTGACATCCAGGTCCAACGCGGTATTCAAGTCGATCGTCTTGCGTATCATGGTTTCTAACTGGCTCTCAATGGGCTTGAGGTCCGAAACCACATATTGCCCCATGGCGTACGGTCTGGGCACCCACTTGACAAAGAGGACATGCCGCTTATTTATGCTAAAAGCGCGGTAATATTCCACATAGTTGATCTTCTGCTGGACCAGGAGGGTCCACTCCTGTTTCCTGGCGGCATAGGTCTCCTTCAGCTCCTGCAGCGAGGAGACGAAGAAAACGTTTTCCCACCCATAGCCATCATAGGGCTTGACCGCGCAGGGTAGTCCCACGTACGACACAACCTGGTCGAAATCCGGCTCACGTATTATTTCAGCCAGGTCATCCCGCGAGTACTGGTTAGGCAATAGGACCGTCCGCGGGTAGGGAATGCCCAGGGCCTGGCACACCTTAATTTCCACTACCTTATTGGTGGTAAAGGCAGCAAAGGGGTTGTTCATCACGTACGTCCCCCCCAGGCTCAGGTTCTTAACAATTTCCCTCAGAAAAGTACTTGAAAAGCTGATCCTGTCGATGATCACGTTCCAGTCACCACGCACCGGCAATTTCTCGCCATCGAATGAAAGGAATTCAAGTTCAAAGTCCCTTAGCCTGGCGGCGACATCCTGAATAAAGCTATCCTGACGGGACTCCAGAATACCTATCTTCATCGGGCATATTCTAGCTCAAGACTTATGTCAAGCGCCCTCGCGGAATGGGTCAAAGCGCCGACGGATATGATGTTGACCCCTGTCTCGGCAATAGTCCTGGCATTGTCCAGGCTGATTCCGCCGGATGCTTCCAGCATAGCCCGGCCGGCCACCGCCTTCACCGCTTTCCGCATCTCAGGTGGGGCCATGTTGTCCAGCAGAATAATATCTGCCCCGGCTTCAGCCGCGGTGACGGCATCGGCCACAGTGGTCACTTCGATCTCTACTTTCAGCGTATGAGGTGATTTATCCTTTGCCCTTTTGATTATGTCGGGCAACGTCAGTCCTGCCCGATTAAGGGCTGCCATGTGATTATCCTTGATCAAAATGCCATCTCCCAGGTGATGGCGGTGATTAACACCACCCCCCACCCTGACGGCATATTTTTCCAGGTATCTCAAGCCGGGGGTGGTTTTCCTAGTCTCCGCGACCCTGGTGGGAAGACCTTTCAACAGATCGATAAAATGCGCCGTCATTGTAGCCGTTCCACTCAGACGCTGCAAAAAATTCAGCGCGGTACGTTCTGCCTTCAAGATGCTTGCGGCGCTGCCGCTTACCGAACCGATGACATCGCCTTTTTTCACCCGGTCGCCATCCCTTTTCTGCGCGTCAAAGGCCAGGCCGGGGTCGACTCTCTTGAAAATCGCCGCGGCCACCTCCATCCCCGCCAGGACGCCGTCAGATTTCATCAGAAAAGACCCCTGGGCCTGCAACTCAGGCGGTACCAGGATTTCCGTAGTCACATCTCCCCATCCCAGGTCTTCCAGGATGGCAGCATTGATAATGCTGTCCACAGCCGGACCGAGCAACGGCATGGTCAGTTCCTCCCGTCTTTCCTGAAGATGATGTGGCATTGCCAGCCTGGGTCTAAAAGGGGAAAGTCGCTCCGGTAATGGGCTCCCCGGCTCTCGTCCCGTATCAGGGCCGCTTCGGCAATGAACCGGGCCGTCGCAATCAGGTTGGTCAGCTCCCGGGAACTCCGGTCCACAGCCTTCCCCCTGTTGCTCTTCTCCCAGGCGGCCAGGGTATCTACGCTCTCCATCAAGGATTGCTTTGATCTCACGATACCCACATTGTCCCACATGAGTGACTGAAGATTTGGCACGTTCAGAATTTTTCTGGAGCGTACTTTTTCCCGAGACGGCAGGCCTATGACATCCGGGGCCGGGGCAGGGGCAACCGGATCGCCTTCCCCCAGTTCCTGCGTCCGGCGCAAAATGCGGCGGGCAAAAACCACCGTTTCAAGCAATGAATTACTGGCCAGACGGTTGGCGCCATGGATCCCGCTGCAAGCCGTTTCGCCATCGGCATAAAGGCCTGCCACGTTTGTTTCGCCCCAGGTATTCGTCCGGACACCTCCCATCATGTAATGGGCCGCCGGGGCCACCGGTATCAGTCCGTTGCATATATCAAGGCCGTGGGACAAACAAAACCTGTATATGGTGGGAAACCGCGTGGTTATCATCTGGGGGGGCAAATGAGTAACATCAAGAAAGACCCGGTCGCTGCCCGTCTTTTTCATCTCGGAAACGATGGCCCGGGCTACGATGTCCCGCGGCGCCAGCTCCGCTTCCGGGGCATAGTCTTGCATAAAGCTGTTGCCATCAACGTTGCGCAATATGCCGCCCTCGCCGCGCACCGCTTCGGATATCAAGAAAGTTGGGACACCGGGTAAACGGAGAGCCGTCGGATGAAACTGGAAAAACTCCATATCGGTTATCTCGGCCCCGGCATTGTAAGCCAGGGGTATACCGTCTCCGGTCGCCACCTCAGGGTTGGTAGTGTATTTGTATAGCTTCCCGGCACCGCCTGTGGCCAGGACCAGGAACCGGCACTGGAACTCCTCCAGGGAACCGCTGCGAATATCCTTAACCCTCACCCCGAGCACTCGTCCCTCTTCGGTAACTATCTCCACCGCCAGGCAGTATTCCAGGGTCTTGATCCGGGACAACTCCACCTGGCGGGACAGGGTGGTTTCAATATGCTCGCCCGTGGCATCGCCCCCGGCATGCAAGATCCGGGAAACGCTATGGGCCGCCTCCTTGGTAAGGGCGATCTCTCCATTGACGGTGTCGAAAGGTACCCCCAGCCGGATCAGGTCGGCAATGCTCTCCGCTGCCTCCTCAGTCAGCACTCGTACCGCCTCCGGATCGCAGAGGCCGGCGCCCGCGGCAATCGTGTCCTGGAAATGCAGTTCGGCGGAGTCGTGAGGACCGATAGGCGCCGCGATGCCGCCCTGGGCATACTTGCTGCTGCTGGAATTGATATCGCTCTTGGTAATAATCAGCACCTTGCCGATATCCTTGGCCAGCAGGGCGGCAAATAGCCCGGCAATGCCGCTGCCGATGATTATGTAATCGAAATAGCTGGACCTGTTTCTTCTAGCCATCTTACAGGGCCAGCATCCTGTCCAGCGCCCGTTTGGCTCTCAAACGGATATCTTCAGGCACGGTGACGACATTGCGTCTTTCTTCCATGGTCTGGACAAGATTGTCCAGGTTAGTGCGCTTCATGTTGGGGCAGACCAGCGAACTGGAAATCAGATAAAAGGCCTTCTCCGGGTTTTCCCGCCGCAGGCGGTAGAGGAGACCCTCTTCAGTCCCCACCAGTATCGTTTTAGCCGTTATCTCCCGGGCATAGCGGACCATCTGCGAGGTGCTGAGGGCAACATCGGCCAGGGCAACAACCTCCGGGCGGCATTCGGGATGGACCATCACAGCGGCACCGGGGTGCATTGCCTTGGCCTGGAGCACTTGCCTGGCATTCAGCCGGTGATGGGTTATGCAATACCCCGGATAGAGCACCATCTCCTTCTTTGTTTTCGATTGGACAAACTGGCCGAGATTCTGGTCCGGCACGAAAAGCACCTGTGCGGCGCTTAGCGACTCCACGACCTTCAGCGCATTGGCGGAAGTGCAGCAAATATCGCTTTCGGCCTTCACCTCAGCGGTGGTATTGACGTAGCAGACCACTGCCGCCAGAGCATACCTGGCCTTCCACTCCAGGAGGTCCTGCCGGTCGATCATTGCCGCCATGGGGCAGCAGGAAGTACTTTCCGCCAGGAGGACCGTTTTGCCGGGATTAAGGATTGCGGCGCTTTCCGCCATGAAGTCCACTCCGCAAAAGACGATGGTCTCGGCGTCCATTTCGGTGGCCTTCCGTGAAAGTTCCAGGGAGTCGCCGACAAAGTCAGCCACGTCCTGGACCTCCGGTCTCTGGTAGTTATGCGATACGATGACCGCATTCAGCTTCTTCTTGAGCGTCCGGACCCGTTCCTCGAGTCCGGCCAGCTCCTCCCGGGAGCGTTCGATGGGTGCGCTAATGCTCAGCGGCATGATCACCTTTGCAGTTGAATAATTCCCCTCTCCCTTGACGGGAGAGGGTCAGGGTGAGGGTGTCGCTTCGGCAACCGCCGACCAGGCACTTGCCCTCGTTATCCTGGCCACGACCATCCTGCCGCCAAGACCGTCCGGCCCCTCGAAGAAAACCAGCTTGTTGGTCCTGGTACGCCCCATCCACCGGCGGCCGGTCCTCCTTTCCACCAGCACCTCCGCCGTTTGCCCCACCAGCCCCGCATTTATCTCCGCGGCAATCTTCTCCTGAAGCTGTTCGATGTCCTGCAGCCGCTGGTTCTTAATCGCCGCCGGCACATCGTCATTCATTGTACGGGCTGCCAGCGTGCCCGCCCGGGGCGAGTAGGCCGCCACGTGGACGGTATCGAACCTCAGACCCTCGAGCAGGCTGTAGGTCTCGCGGAAATCGTCTTCGGTCTCCCCCGGGAAGCCTACAATGACATCGGTGCTCAATGCTACGCCGGGTATTTCCCGCCGTATGGCGGCAATCAGGTCGCGGTACTGCGCCACGGTGTACCCGCGGCCCATGAGTTCCAGGATGCGGTCACTGCCTGCCTGGACCGGCAGATTGATGTGCTCGCAAACCTTTTCCAGTTTCGGAATCAGTTTGATCAGCTTGGGGGTCATATCCTTTGGATGCGAAGTAAGAAAGCGAAGGCGCCACAGGCCGTCGATGCCATTGAGCTCCTGGAGCAAATCAGCCAGGTCCGGGGACCACCCGGCATCAGCCCGAGCCGTAGGGGCTAGCCATGGAGGGTTGCGGTCGGGCGGGGGGACGGCTAGCCCGCCGGCTTCCCGGGCAACCAGGTCATGCCCATACGAATCCACGTTCTGCCCCACCAGCGTGATCTCTTTGACCCCACGGCCTGCCAGTTCCGCAGCTTCCCCCACTATATCCGGCAACGGGCGGCTCTTCTCCCGCCCCCGCCGGTAGGGCACGATGCAATAAGAGCAGAAATTATCACAGCCCTGGATGATGGGGATAAATGCGGTCACCGTCCGGCAATCCGGGCTGGCGGCGCTGCCTTCGACATGCCTCCGGTTATCGGCCACCACCCCGGGCATGGCACGCCGTGCCGCTACTGACCGGCTCAGCATCCAGGTGGCCATCTCCTCCAATTGCCCCGGCTTGAAGAAGGCGTCTACCTGCGGATAATCGCACCGCAATCGCTTGCCCTGGCCATCTACCAGGCAACCGGTGACAATGATAGATCTCTCCGGCCTTTGCCGTTTCAGCGCCGCCAGGCTGCCGATCTTGCTCAGCACCCGGTTTTCGGCCTTTTGCCGGACGACACAGCTATTGAGCACAATTACATCAGCCGCTTCAATGTCGTCCGCCGCTTCCAGGCCCCAGCCGTCGAGAAGGGCCCGAATCCGTTCCGAATCCGCCTTGTTCATCTGGCAGCCGATAGTCCAGATGAAATAAGAGGGTGATCTTGTAGTCTGAATGGTCACTGGCGCTTCCCGTCCGCCCCTGTCATGCAGGATGTGTCCCTGGCGCGACCCCTGACTGTTTCAGCACTGCAGCAGTTGATATCATATTTCATGGCGGAGGGGATGGGATTCGAACCCATGACCCGGGTTTCCCCGAGCAACCGCTTAGCAGGCGGCCGCACTAGACCACTATGCGACCCCTCCATGAAAAGACCGCTGTGAAGGGAACAAGAAAAGGACAAAGCTGCCCTTTGAATGGCTTTCCGCTAGAGACGAACTTCAGTTTTCAATATAGCACAAAGCCCATACCCTTTCAACCGCATTTTCCGGGGGAATTACCTTTGTGTACCTGAGACGATCAATATCCCACCGGTGATAATCAGCATAGCCGATAAGACCAGACGGCCGGTCACCTTTTCCGACCTTTGCAACCAGAAATAGGCCATGACGATGGTCACCAGGGGATTGGTGGCCGTCAGAGGCGCGACGGTGACCACCGGCGCCAGTCCCAGCGCCGCATACTGGGTCAGTACCCCCAGGAAGGCGGTTACCCCGGCCAGGGCCAGCAGCAGAATACCTTTCTTGCTGTTTCTTGCCCGGTCGATAGGCGAGTATATCTTCCCCGGCCCGGCGGCAAACAGGACGATCAGCCCGGCAAGCAGGGCTATCCCGGTACCCATCACCGGATTCGCCAGCTCGGAAACGCCCTTTTTGGCCAGCAGGTGGGTGAGACCATAGCAGAAGGCAGTGGCCAGGGAAAAGACGATGCCGAGAGTGCGCCTTCTCGGAGTAATCATTCCCTGGACATCAGGACAAACAGCCCGGCAGCGATGAACATGGTGCCGGCCAGAATCTGTACCGTTAGCACTTCCCTGAAGATGACCACCGCCAGGACCATAGCGAAAAATGGCGAGGCGGCGCGATAGGCGGCACCGCGGGAAGCGCCGATATAGCTCACGCCGAGGTAGCTGAAGTAGCGGCCGCCGGCGAAATGCACCAGCCCCACCAGGCCGAACCACAATGCCGCCGCCGGGGAAACGCTGAACACCGCCGGCCCTTCAAAGGCAAGGGCCACCAGGAGGGCCAGGGCGACGCTGGCCGTCAGAGAGATGACGGCGCTGCTCAGCGGCCTGAAATAGTCCAGCCCCAGCCGGGCGAAGATGGCGCTGGCCCCATAGGTGATGCTGGAAAGAATGGCCAGCAATACCCCCAAAAAGAGTGGCGACATTACGGGCGTTTCCGCCGTTTTTCCTCCTGGCTGCATCCAGCCACGGTATTCTTTATGCGGGACATATATAGCACACGGCAGAAAAGCCCGTCAAGTTGGAGGCGTGCCAGTGACCATGCCAGTGCCGGCGATCTGCCCCGGCACGGCGTGCCGTGCCGCTACGGGCTGTTCAGACTAAGGCACGCGCAGCGTCAGACTGTGTGAAAAATCACCGAGCGGATTCTGGCATTTT
>CAZFEA010000014.1:10701-19384 GCA_964518085.1 uncultured Dehalococcoidia bacterium | reverse complement strand
GCGGCCGGCTTGGCACAAGCCCCCAACATTACTGTAATGACTAGTCCTAGCATTACGGTCAACCTGGCCTTCGGTAACCCCTTCATCTATTCCTCCTCTAAGCTGTTCTTGGCGCTTCCCTCGCTAGCGGGGCACCCCAGGATTCTGTTCAAAGTGTTTGCCATAAGCCATAAGGCATACTAACCGCTATCCAAGTGCGGGGTGGATGTAGAAAGATCAGGGGATTAAGACACAAAAAAACTCCCCAAGCTTGTCCAATCTACAAACCAGGTTATTTAAAATGTAACCGGGGGGGGTTAACTTTCAAATAATACCGCAAGCCGAAATGACTGTCAAGATTGACTTCGGTGATTAGTAGTGTTAACATAGGCAAAGTATCCGAGGGGAATCCCGTGCAAGGAGATGTTTGAATGCCGAATTTTTGGTTTGACCACGTTCACCTGGTTAGTCCCGACCCTGTCAAAACTGGAGAATTTTACGAAAGAATGCTGGGTGCTAAAAAGCTGGGTACCCGGGAGCTTGGCGGCGGGCGCACCCTCGTAGACCTGGTCGTGAATGAAACACCAATCAAAGTGTCGCAGCCGCCGCCCCAACCGCCCTTTCCGGGTGTTTCGCAGAGCCGTTACGGGTTCGCCCATCTGGCGCTAAGGACTGACAACCTGCAAGCCGTCGTAAACGACTTGAAGAGATATGGAGTAAAGTCTCTGCAGGATATAAATGTGTCACCGACCGGGGTCAAATTTTCGTTCCTTCTCGGTCCTGATGATGTGCAAATTGAACTGGTTCAGCCGACCCGGTAAGTGAGTTTCCTTATTTGTGGTGATAGCCTCACAGGCTCGTCCAAAGTCTTTTTTGCGCTGGCACAACCAGGGAAGCGCGTCATCTTCAGCGTCCTTTTGAAGGTTTTACATTTGTCACGAAGCGAACAGGGCGCTTTTCAAGTTCCGCCAGCTCACTTTTCAATATTCCTTGCTCCGCTCAATTGCTTGACAATAATAATGGAATCAGCGTATAATAAGCGCTTATAGGCACACCAAATAAAATCATGCTAGGAGGAAAGCCCATGAAACGATTGCTGCTGACATTATTTGCCATTACCATGGTGGTGGTACTGGCGGCTGCCTGCGCCAGACCGGCGCCGGCGCCCGCACCCGCCCCGGCACCCGCGCCGAAACCAGCCACGCCAGCCCCTGCTCCGGCACCAGCGCCAGCACCTGCACCTGCCCCAGCACCTACGCCTGCCCCAGCACCTGTACCAACACCAACGAGCCCGTACGGCCCGGCTATAGAAATTAACCTGGCCGTTGAAGTCCCTGAGACGCATCAGAATTGGACTCAAGTGAATAAGCCTCTTATTGATGAGATAGTCAGGCTCAGCAGGGGGACAATCAAGTTCAAGCCTAATTTTTCTGAAGCGCTGGTTAAGCGGGAAGATACGCTGGACGGGGTGACCAAAGGTATTGCTGACATGGGCGTGATTAACCCCTCATTTACCCCGGGCCGCGCCCCGCGGACGCAACTGATGGACCTCCCATTTGTGGCCCCGCACGTAGTCCTGGGTAATGCCATAGGCCAAATGATGCTGCCGACCTTTGCCCAGGACCTCCCCGATGTTCAGGTCATTAACTTCCACAGTTACCCGCCTCAACAAATCATCTCTAACGTAAAGATTACAAAGCTGGAGGACATGAAAGGCCTCAAAATCAGGGCTTCAGGTCTTGGTTCTCAAATTTTCCCGTTGCTCGGCGCCACGCCGGTAAACGTCGCCATCGGTGAAACGTATATGGCCGTGCAAACGGGGGTGGTAGCCGGGTTGAATTACCCTTACGGTTTTGTGACGATGAGGAAATTTCAGGAGGTTACCAAGTACGGGGTGACGGCCAATCTCTGGCTGCCGGCAAACCTTACTATCGTGAATAAGAAGGTCTGGGAAAAACTGTCTGACTTTCAGAAAGACGCCATGATGCAGGCCGGTGAGAACCACAACCGGCTGGTCGGGCCGACCGTCTTCAACGCCGACATGGAGGCAGTGGCACAGTTGAAGAAACTGGGCATGGAGCTTACCGATTTATCACCAGCCGAAACGGCGCGCTGGCAGGCACTGATTGCCCCGGTCTGGGATACCTATGTGAATGACCTGGAGAAGAAGGGATTACCCGGCAAGAAGCTGATGGAGGAATTCCAGAAGGTCCGGCAGATGTGGGGCCAGTAGCCGCCGTCGGATGCGGTGACACCGGGGAACGAGAAGCACTTGATAGGCAGGGCAATCACCTGGTTGAATTACCTGGGCGTCGCCAGCGTGCTAATCACGCTGGCGGCCACGACCATCGATGTCCTGGGCAGGTATCTCTTCAACAGTCCCTTGGCCGGCGCCACCAAAGTGGGTGAAATTACCATGGTGGCGGTGGTCTTTTTTGGAGTCGCCTACACCCAGCGAATGCGCGGGCATGTTGCTATAGAGTCGGTGTACACGCGGCTACGTTCTCGCCGGCAAGGGTTCGTGGACTTGTTTAGTGCCACTTTGATGGCGGCTCTCGCCGCTTTGCTGGCCTGGCAAGGTACCGAAGGTACGGTTACCGTTTGGCGGGCGGGAGAGATAATTGAGATATTGAACATCCCTTTGTACGTAGTCAAAGCGATGATTCCTCTAGGAATGCTGTTTCTGTTCATGCAGGCGGTTGGCGATATGCTTGGTTCCTTAAAGAAAATTGCCGGGCAGACGGAGTCACCCGAGGCTGGCGGATTTGTTTCTGACGTGGCAAAAAGCGAAGATTGATTGGTCCGGGGCTCATTGGGTATTGTCGTCGCCGAATAATGGTACTGGGTAAGAGAAGCGAGTTCGAATCACCGGTTTTACTGCCGAAAGTTCGGGACGTAGCATAAGATTTGCACTCCGGGGGTCCAGGTATGCCTTTTCCATGGGAGGGATTTCTAGGTATCGGGGCACTGATAGCCCTCATCATAATAGGGGTGCCGGTGTTTCTGTCGTTGTTTGCGGTAGGCATCATCGGCTATTCGTTCCTGGTAGGCATCAATGGTCTTACCCTTCTTCAACTGGTGCCGTACCGGGAAACCGCCACGTTCGTGCTAACCGTTTTGCCGCTATTTATCCTCATGGGAGCGATGGCCAGTTATGGTGCCGTAGCTAAAGATGCTTTCCGGGCCGCCTATGCCTGGGTCGGGCACTTGCGGGGCGGCCTGGGTGTGGCGGCCATAGCCACTGACGTCATATTTGCGGCGACGAGTAGTTCGAGCATGGCGGCAACCGCGACGGTTGGCGCTGCCTGCATACCGGAAATGAAGAAATACGGCTATGCCCCCGCGGTCTCAGCCGGGCTAATTGCCTGTGGGGGAACAATGGCATCCTTGATTCCGCCAGCCACAACGCTAATAATCTATGGCGTGTTCACCGATACATCTATAGGCGCTCTCCTCTTGGGCGCCTATGTGCCGGGCTTATTGCAGGCGACCATGTACATAGCTGGCATATACCTCATAACCAGATTTCGCCCGAAGTTAATGCCGGCGGGGCCGCGCTCATCCTGGAAGGAACGGTTTACGTCACTACCCGGTGTTTTGCCGCTTATGCTGATTATCGCCCTGATAATGGGTGGTATCTATCTCGGGGTTTTTACCCCGACCGAGGCAGCCGCGCTCGGGGCCTTCGGCATGATAATCCTCGTCACGGCCAGACGGCGGCTAAGCCGGCGCAATGTCTCAAATGCTTTGTTACAAACCGGAAGAGTTACCAGTATGGCGATGATGATTATCGTCGGGGCCATGATATTTAGCTACTTCTTAACGCGAGCGGGCCTGCCTACCTATGTGATTCAGTGGGTAGCCGGGCTTAAGGTTGGACCGCACCTCATTATGATAGTGATGCTGTTTATGTATGTGATTCTGGGCATGTTGCTGCCGGCCCTGCCTATGATTATGCTCACTCTCCCGGTAACATTCCCGCTGACAATGAGTCTGGGAGTTAATCCCATCGTGTTTGGAATTTTGCTGACAATTATGTGTGAAATCAGTGCCATCACGCCTCCCATGGCGCTTAATTTATTTGTCGCGCACAGGTTAGTCCCGGAAGTGCCATTTGCCGATATCTGCAAGGGTGTCCTTCCCTTCGTTACCATGGACTTCGCGCGTACTCTGCTTATACTTTACTTCCCGGTAATCGTGCTCATTGTGCCAAACACAATGAGACCCCTGGGCCAGTGAATAGTCAGTGATTTGACCATGACCACAATGCGTGCCCGGCTTTTGCTTCCAGGGTGGCGTACGTAACCGGGAGACGGCGGCCGCCCGGGGAATTACGCCAACCGGCTTCCTGGACCGGGTGAGTTGACTCTACCGGGCGCATTGGTTGTGAAACTGACGGAAAGGATGAGGAGGACTGCAATATGTCGGCGATTGTCCCATCGGAAAAGAATCACGAGATGGAACTCAGGACATTGAGAGAGGAAATCGAGAGGAAAACCGGCAAGACGCCGGAGCAGCTTTACGAGGAAAGGGAAAAGAGGGTCATGGACACCCTGCAACTAAGGGCGCCGGACAGGGTGCCGGTCATAACGGACAGTTTTTGTTATTTCTCGGTCAAGTATGCCGGACTGTCCCCGTCCGCGGTGTATTATGACCCCGGCCTGTACAAACAGGCTTTTATCAAAGCCATTTTGGATTTTGAACCTGACCTCTGGTGGGGCGTGAGGACATATGCGGTCCACTCCGGGCTGGCTATGGAAGCTCTCGATGATAAGCAGGTTTTATGGCCGGGAGGGACTCTAGCCCCTGAGCTTACCAATCAATATATTGAAAGGGACGACATGAAGGAGGACGAATACGACCTCTTCATCACTGACCCTACCGATTTTATGATTCGCCGCTATCTGGCGCGGGTCTACGGCGCACTGGAGTCCTTTCCTGATATCCCGCCCCTTGGTGTGAAGGTCTTAAAATCAGGACTCATCGACCTGGCGGCGGTGCTATCAACGCCGGAGTTCCGTAAAGTCGCCCGGGCTTTGCTCAAGGCGGGGCAGGCCGAGGCGAAATGGCGGGAGGTCATCAACACCGTGGAAGGAGAACTGGCCCTGCTGGGTTTTCCCCCGATGGTCTATCCCGGCGGCGTTGGCGACCCGCCCATGGACTATCTCGCGGCCCGCCTGAGAGGGCTGCGCGGCATAATGACCGACCTGTTCAAGAGGCCCGCAAAAGTGACCGCCGCTTGCGAAAGGGTCCTGGAGTGGCAACTGGCGCGGGCGGTCCCGGCCGACCCCACTGAGAGATGGAACCCCAGGAGAGTGAGTGTTGGTACCGCGCATTACGGCTCCGACGACTTTATGAGCAAGAAACAGTTCGAGACCTTCTATTGGCCAACCTGGAAAAAGTTAATTCTGGCCACAATTGAACTGGGGTTCTTCCCATCGGTGTTCTTCGAAGGGAGGGCTGATGAGCGGCTCGAGTACATGCTCGAGTTGCCCAGGGGAAAGTTCTCGGTCCGTTTCGAACGGGTGGATATGGCTCGGGCGAAGGCGGTGCTGGGCAACCACTGTGGCATTATTGGCGGTGTCCCCCCGGCCTTACTGCAAATCGGTTCACCCCGGGAGGTGGAGGAGTACTGCCAGGACCTCATCAAGACTTGCGGAAAGGGCGGCGGCTTTATCCTCGGCTGTGCCAGCAGTGTCGATAATGCCAAGCCGGCCAATATTAAGGCGATGATAGACTCCGCCAAGAAACACGGGTGGTACTGACCCGCAGCCGGGATAAAGACAGACAAGGCAAGAAAGGAGAACATGCCATGACCAGTAAACTTATCGACGCTATCGTCGAAATCAATGAGGACGAAGCCCTGCGCATAGTGAAAGAAGTCATTAGCCAGGGAGAAAACCCTTACGGCATCCTGGACTCTTGCCAGGCAGCCATGAAAATCGTCGGGGAAAAGTTCGAGAAGCGGGAGTATTTCCTGCCGGAGCTCATCGCGAGTGGCGAGCTGCTCAAGAAAATCTCCAACATGGTGAGACCCGAACTGAAGTCAGCGCGGAAAACGGAGAAGGGCGATGGCAAGCGTGGTAAGATAGTCCTTGGCACGGTACGTGGCGATATTCACGACATCGGCAAGGACGTCGTAGGGTTCATGCTGGAGGTCAACGGCTTTGAGGTGGTCGACCTGGGCGTGGACGTTCCGGAAGAGCAGTTCGTTCAAGCGGTCAAGAAGGCGCAACCGCAGGTGGTGGCATTGAGCAGCCTTCTTACGCTGGCGTATGATACGATGAAGTCGACCGTTGAGGCTATTGAGCAGGCCGGGCTGAGGCCGAAAGTGAAGGTCATGATTGGCGGCGGCCAGATTAATGAAATGGTGAGGGATTACACCATGGCGGACGGATACGGCACAGATGCCATGACGGCGGTACGTCTGGCAAACGAATGGATACCGGCGAAATAGCGTCGCCGGAGCCTTGCTTCGAGCGATTTTAAGCTGGTAGAATGAAACCAGCCGGATGTTATGTAAGACTATGCCGCTGCCAGCAATTCGTTATGAAACCCGGGGCAAGCCCCGTAAAGGAGAGAGATGATTAGCAAAGCTCCCAGGATTGGCTTTATTGGTTTTGGTGAGGTGGCGTACCTTATGGCGCAGGGCCTTAAAAAAGCGGGGTTATCGGATATGGTAGCCTACTGCGGCGGGCCCAAACACAAGCCACCCTATAGTGAAGAGTTCCGCCAGCGGGCCGGGATGGTCGGCGTCGAACTGGTGGCCGCTTTAGAGGACCTGGTCAAGAAAAGCGATTACCTCTTCTCTCTGGTAACCGGAGGGGTAAGTCTCCAGGTGGCCCAGCAGGTTGCGCCGCTGCTTGACTCACGTATTCTGTACGTGGACATGAACAATAGCCCGTCCCAGGCCAAAGAGATGGCGGCCGTTGCCGTAAAGGCTCGAAAAGCCCGTTTCGTGGATGTCATGATTGTGGGGAGCCCAATCGCGTCAAAGCACGAGGTGCCCCTCTGGGCTTCGGGTGACGGCGCCGAGGAGTTCAGGGCGGCGATGAGCCGGTACGGGATGAACATCGAAATCGTCTCCACGAAGGCGGGCGCAGCCTCGGCGCTCAAGACCATCTGGCAGGTCCTGTCCAAGGGAATCCAGGCGCTGCTGTGGGAGACCATCCTGGCGGCGCGTAAGGTGGGCGTCGATTTGAAGGCACACCCCATTCCGCCGCAAAACTCGGGGGACAAGAGCATTGACGCGCAAATAGAGGCCGCCAACACCATTTACGAATACCTGGTCTGGCACAGCGGGATACATGCCGCGCGTAAATCCGGCGAAATGAAAGCGATAGCCGAGGAACTGCGGCGACTCGGCATTGAGCCCATCATGACCGAGGCCGCCAGCAAACGACTGGCCACGG
This sequence comes from uncultured Dehalococcoidia bacterium, assembly GCA_964518085.1. Classification (GTDB taxonomy): domain Bacteria; phylum Chloroflexota; class Dehalococcoidia; order JACQUA01; family JACQUA01; genus JACQUA01. Next base: position 11,993 of record CAZFEA010000014.1, on the reverse strand, counting down.
TGGCTGAGTTCAACCTTAAGGAGAAATTCGGCGCCGAAACGCCTCTCCCTGACGCCTCCCGAACGATGACGGAAGCGATAGAGCGCTCCGGCGGACTCGAAAGGCTGAGCGATAAATAGTTCGCGGCTCAGTCGGTCAGGATTTGCCGGTTTTACCGTTGGGTTACACGCGGGCAATCACCTGCCCCAAACTCTGGCAACAGGTCTTCCGGCGGCACAGCTACCCGGCTATTTTGCATCGGAGGTCAAGGTTTGAGCAATAACCAGGCGGCGGCGCTGGGTCCTTATCGTGTCCTGGACCTGACCGACGAGAAGGGCTGGCTTTGCGGGAAGATACTGGGAGACCTTGGCGCCGATGTCATCAAGATTGAGAAACCGGGTGGAGACGCCGGCAGAAACACCGGGCCTTTTTATCATGACATCCCCGACCCGCAGAAGAGCCTGGACTGGTTCGCCTTCAATACGAGCAAAAGGGGAATCACCCTGGACATCGAAACGGGGGAGGGGAGAGAACTCTTCAAGGGACTGGCCAAGACCGCCGATTTCATCATCGAATCTTTTCCGCCCGGCCACATGGAAAAGCTGGGCCTGGGTTATGCGGCAATCAGTAAAATCAACCCCGCGATTATCATGACCTCCATCACCCCCTTCGGGCAAACCGGGCCGCACAAGGACTACAAGTCATGCGACCTGGTGGCTTTAGCCATGAGCGGTATGATGTACCTCACCGGAGACCCTGACCGGGCCCCGCTTCGTATTCAGCCGCCGCAGACCTACCTGATGGCGGGGGGACAGGCCGCGGTAGGCAGCCTGATTGCTCACTACCGCCGTCAGCTTACCGGGGAAGGGCAGCATGTTGATGTTTCCATCCGGGAGGGCCTGATTCTGGCGACACTTCAGACGGTTGCCTTCTGGCACCTTCGCCGTGTCAACCTGCGGCGGTCAGGGCCCCGCCGGGCCGGCCTGAGCGCCGGGGCTGTTGTCCGGCAGACCTGGCCGTGTAAAGACGGGTGGATTACCTTCCTTACCCAGGGCGGCAAAGGCATGGTGAGCAGTAACCAGGCTCTGGCGGACTGGATAAACGAGGCAGGAATGTCCGACGATTACCTGAGGAGTATGGACTGGAATAAGTTCGACATGGCGACCTCGACGCAGGCAATGCACGATAGTCTGGAAAAGCCGATAGGCCGTTTTTTCCTGGCGCACACCAGGGCGGAGCTCTACGAGGGCGCCCGGACACGGGACATCCTCCTGGCCCCGATAAACACTCCCGGGGCTGTTCTGGCCGATATT
>CAZFEA010000014.1:4152-10691 GCA_964518085.1 uncultured Dehalococcoidia bacterium | reverse complement strand
CCGATATTCAGCTCAAATCCCGGGCCTTCTGGATGGAGGTGGAACACCCTGAACTTGGGGATAAAATCATTTATCCGGGCGGTTTTGCCCGGATGTCGCTGGCGCCGTGCCGGATAAGGCGCCGCGCGCCGCTTACCGGTGAGCATAACCGGGAAATATATGAAGAGCTGGCGCTCTCCAGCCGGCAGGCGGCCGCCTCAAAGCCAATGCCGTCTGAACCGGTTTCAAGCTCTGCCGGGAGTGAGCGAAAGCTACCGAAACAGGCACTTCAAGGGCTAAAAGTAGTCGATTTCAGCTGGATGATAGCGGCCCCCTTGCTGACCAAGTACCTGGCCGACCACGGGGCTACCGTAGTCCGCATCGAGTCAAAAACAAACCTTGATACCGGGAGGGTGACCGGGCCTAAAAAGGAAGGACCGGCCAACGTAAACTCGGGAGGCATGTTTGCCTTTATCAACAGCAATAAATATAGCTTCAGCCTTAACCTCAAGCACCCGGAGGGAGTGCGGATAGCCAGGCAGCTTATTGCCTGGGGTGATGTGTTTATCGAAAGTTTCGCGCCCGGGACGATGGAAAAGTGGGGCTTCACCTATGAAGCGTTAACCAGAATAAAGCCCGATATAATTATGCTGCAGTCTTCGATGCTTGGACAAACCGGGCCTCATGCCCGGGACCGGGGCTTTGGCCTCACCCTGACCGGTTTTACCGGTTTTACCCACCTTACGGGTTGGCCTGACCGGGGGCCAACATCACCCTACGGAGCCTATACTGATTTGATTGTGCCGCTGTTTGGCGCCGGAGCGATTCTTTCCGCCCTGGAATACCGGCGACGGACCGGCAAAGGGCAGTACATTGATTTGTCACAATATGAAGCCGGCGTTCAGTTCGCGACCTCCCCAATCCTTGATTACGTTGTCAATGGACGGGAAGGCAATCGGGTCGGTAACCGCTCTGCCTGTGCCGCGCCCCATGCCGCTTACCGCTGCCGCGGCGATGATCGGTGGTGTGCCGTTGCCGTATTTACCGGTGCCGAATGGGAGGCTTTTGGCCAGGCTATCGGCGGCCCGGGGTGGACTAAGGAGTCCAGGTTCAGCACCTTGGCCGGTCGGAAGGAAAACGAGGACGAACTGGACAAACTGGTGGAGGCATGGGCGGTCACCCTCGGCGCCGAAGAGGTAATGAACGCGATGCAATCTCATGGCATCGCCGCCGGCGTCGTCCAGACCGCGGAGGACTTGTTGAATGACCCCCAGCTAAGCCACCGGAATTATTTCTGGTGGCTGGAGCACGGAGAGCTGGGGCTCTTTCCCCATGCCGGGCAGCCGTTCAGCCTCTCCGGGACGCCGGCTCAAGCCCGTCCCAGTCCTTGCCTGGGAGAGCACACCGAGATGGTATGCAAGCAAATACTCGGACTTTCTGACGGGGAGTTTACCAGACTGCTAAATGCCGGCGTCTTCGACTGATTGAGGCTGGCTAGTCACCAATTATCTTACTGACCGGGTACGAAGCCGGCAGCGGCGGAAAATAATGCGACTGCTTGCCATCACCACCCGCGATGACGATAAGAAACTGCTCCGGTCCGTAGGTAATCGGTACCATGCTTGCCCGGGTAAGGGGTCCCAGCTTTTCCGCGAGTTTCGCCTCATTGCGACATGCGTCCGGCCAGGCGGACATCGGGATACGGGCCTGCTCCCAGATGGCTTCCCGGACCCGGTCTTTCGTCCAGCCGGTGGAGGCGATTGTCTGGGCGTGTTCCGGCCCAAAGGCGAGGACGGGGACTTTGTCCATGGCCAGCAACTCGCATGGTCCGCCGACACCCATCATCGGGTTGACGAGATGGCTCCACCAGCGCACATGCTCTTCCGGCGTTACGCTCCAGTGGTCAATATTGTCCACCGGCGGGTAAGTGATGGTCACGGTGACGACGCTATCGGATTTCTTGAATCCCCTGTCCACATGCAGGGGCGCCCAGCCTGCCGGAAGACGTTCCTCATTTTCGCCAAATATCCAGCAGACGAAGTCACCCGGCGACCCCAGTGTAGACTTATCAATCATGGGCGGCTTGGAACCACCGGCGATGTAGCCAATCAGGTTGATGGCGTAACCGATGGTAGCGTTGGCGTGGTGCCCCTTGCCGGCGGCCCCCTGCTCACTGGCAAGCCCGATCTGCCTGACAACCGGGCCGTTCACCATAACAACGGTTTCGCTGGTCGCGGTGGTAGCCAAACCAACACGCCAGTTAACTTCCGGGGTCAGCAGCCCCTCCAGAGCAGCGATGAGCAGCGGCATGTACTCCGGCTTGCATCCGGCCATCAGCGCATGGACGGCGACCAGCTCTACGGTGAGCGTGCCCATTCGCGGCGGCACCTTGCCCAGCACTGCCGACGGCTGACGTTTCGTCCCCTTGAGCATGCGCTCGACCCCCTCCGGAGTGGGGGGTACGATTGGGGTTCCCGGTGACCAGCCTCTCTCGAAGAATAGCCGGTTTACCTCTTCTGTGGTACCCGAGAATTGGAATTTCCCGGCGGGATAGGCAGGCCTGCCGGGTGTAGCCCGGGCGGGCGGCCGCTGTTCGGTAGCGGCGCTGAAGATTTCCGGAAAAGCCTTCACCGCTTTATTTTCAATATCCGCCCTGGGTAGCATTCCCATCGGGTGCGGCACGACGACAAAGCGCATGCCGGGCGCGCCTTCGGCCGAAACTATGGTCCCGGCAAGACCCACAAACGCTGACGTCACCACGGTCACGGTGGGAATGCCAATTCTCTCGAATTCAAGCTGGTTCACGACCAGCCAGGTTGTGCAGCCCCCTCAGTCACCCTGCGCGCCGATGACGACGTCAGGCTTGAAGTCGGCCAGTTTCCCCACATTCTGCCGGGCATCTTCCTTGGTCCCGACGACTCTTACCGTCTCCGGCGCCGCCTCCCAGCTTTTGATGATTTTTACACCCTCCACATTGTCAACGAGGAATTCCGCTATTTTATCGAGGAAAACATCCCCGTTATGCTTGGCATTCCAGTGCAACAGTACTGTCTTATTCGTCAACGTTGCCGGGTGCGGGTTTACCCTAAAGGTTTCAAACTCGATTGTGCCCTCCGGGTCCACCAGTTCCCAGGTGTTTGGCTCTTTCATAACTTCCTTTCCCTAAGTGAGTCCCTCACCGGACGTACCAACCAGCGAAATCACGGTGTCGAGAACGCCCCGTACCCCCCTCGTCTTCGGCGCAATCGCAACCGACTTCAAAATGTAGCTTTCCGCCCCCTCCCGGCAGGTCCTGAGCATGTCATCCCGCTGGTCCGAGACGGTGAGTACGACCACCGGGATATTCTTCAATCCTTCTTCGCTCCTTATCTTTTCCAGCACCTCGATACCGCTGACCTTCGGGAGCCGCAGGTCAAGCAGGATGATATGAGGCCGGGGGTAATCCAGCTCGTTAGCGTAGCCGGCCCGGTTATACAGGAAGTCAAGAGCTTCCTCGCCATCTCTAACCCAAAAGAACCTGTGCCTCAGTGTCCCATATTCCAGGTTCCGCTTAACCAGCAGAGCATGCTCTTCGGTGTCTTCTACCAGCAGGATGTTTACTTCCTTCCGTACGGTCACGTTTCTACCTCCTCAGCACACTCTTAATCCGCGATTTAAGGTCCTCAGGTGATACCGGCTTTTTTATATAGCCGCTGGCCCCGGCCCGCACCGCATCGACGACCAGCTCCGGGAAACCCGCCTGTTCCGGAATCATGACGAAAATAGCGGACAAGGGAACGTTTTCCTGAACGGCCCGGATGAGGGCGAAGTCGTCCGCCTCGGCGATGGCGATGTCAATCAGTCCGATATCAGGCTTCACCTCAAGATACATATTCAAAGCCTCCCGACCGTCTTTGGCGGTTGCGGCCACCTCAAAATTCAGCGCCTCAAGATGCGTCCTGAGCATGGTCCTCATAAACACGGAGCCGTCCCCCACGATTGCCTTCGGTTTTTCCATACCATTACTCCTTTATGTCCCTATTGGCCCTTACGGCCGGCCAGCGTAAAGCAAACCGTAGTACCCTTGCCTGCCTCGCTTTCTATCCAGACTCTGCCGCCATAACCTTCGATAATCTTCTTGGCGATTTTCAACCCCAGCCCCGTCCCCTGGCTTTCCTTCGCGCCGCGGTAAAAGGGCTCAAAAACCCTGCCCATCTGGTCGGGGCTGATGCCGATATCGCGCACAAAGTAGACCACCTCGCCATCCAAAAGGCGGTGTCCTATCTCTATGGCAAGCGGCCTGGTTCGGTCACGGTACTCCGTGCTGTTCTGAATCAGATTATTGAGTACCTGCACGGTTACCGTCCGGTCTACATAGACGGTGGGGAAGGTTTCCGCCAGCGAGATACTGGCCCCGCTCAACTGTATTTGCCCCGCAACCTGCTGAAGAGACTCCCTGACAATCTCCCCGAAGGGTACGTTCTCGGTCGGCTTTACCATGCGGCCGGCGCGCCCGTACTCCAGCGTGCTCTTCAAAAGTCGCTGCATCTTGGCAATGCCGGCTTCAATCAAACTCAAGTCCTCCTCCACCCTGTCCTTTTCTTCCCTCGCCAGGTCTGCCCGGAGCATTCCGGCGAAGCCCTGAACGGTAACCAGCGGCGCCTTGAGGTCATGGGCGGCGGTATAGGCAAACGTCTCAAGCTCCTTGATAGTCTGTTCCGCTTCATTTTCCGCCTGCTTCCGTTTCTCATTACTTTCAATACTGCTCAGGGCGAATGAGATATCCCCGGCCAGTTCAGAAAACAACTTCTGCTCTTCCGGGTCCGTAACGGCGTCACGGGCGATGTCGCCGGACATTACACCGTAGACTCTGCCTTCATGTTCCAGTCGGCAGGTGAAGCCGGCTCCGCCGGCGTGATGGCGGGCCAGGGGGCAATCTCCATGATATTTCGCCACGTCATCACAATACCCGAAAGGTGGCCCGGCCGCCAGTATCTCACGGGCGCACTGAAGGTACTCGCCCCGCCTGAACTGCCCCGTGATGCCGGAGAAGGTTTCCTCGGGGATACCCGCGGCCGCGGCCGAGACAAACTCCCCGTTGTCATCCACGAGCAATATCCAGGTGAAGCTGTAGCACGGAGACTCCACGAGCAAATTACAGCTCTTCTGAATGAGGCGCTTCTTGTCCTTTTCCCGCACAATGAGCTGGTTTACGCTGCGGACCGACCTGAGCACCGAATCCAGTTGTGCAATCCGTTTCTCAATCCGTTTGCGCAGGGTGATGTCCCGGCTCACCCCCATTACGGCCACAACTTCATTCGCCGGATTTCTTATCGGGCTGAGACCGGTACTGAGCCAGGTCGCCGTTTCACCGGCCATCAGGTTGACTTCGCCGCTGTAAGAGACTCCCGTTTCCAGTACCATTTGCAGCTTTTGCGAGAAGTTTCGCGCCGGTTCCTCCGGGAAAAAGTCAAAGACCGTCTTGCCGGTTATTTCTGCGCGGTCCTTACGTAAGAAACGTGCTCCGGCGGCATTTATGGATAATATCCTGCCGTCTTTGTCAGTCATGAAAATAATGTCGGCGGCATTTTCCACAAGAGCCCGGTACTTTGCCTCAGACTCGCCAAGTGCTTTTTCCGCCAGTTTGCGCTCGGTCATATCCCGGACAATCGCCATGACCGCCGGTCTGCCTTCGTATTCAATCAGGCTGGCGTTAATCTCAATGGGTATCTTCGCGCCCGTCCTGGTGAGCAGCTCGGCTTCGTACCGGTCCGGCACGGCCACCCCCGCCACTCTCTTTCGATACGTATCGGCCACCAAAGCCCGGCAATCCGGCGCAACAAAACCCAGGAACGACTTGCCGATGGCGTCTTCCATTGGAAAACCGGTCATCGCGGTCATCTTGGCATTGGCGAAAACAAGCCAGCCGTCCTGGACGATGATAATGCCGTCGTTACCTGATTCCACAAGCTTGGCATACTTCGCTTCAACCTTTTGGCTCTCGGTTGCCGCTGCCTCAAATTCACGAATCCGTTGCCTCACCAGGACGAGTTCATTCATGAGTTGCTCTTTTGTCCTATACTTATCGCTTTTCATGTGGCATCCTCTTGCTCCAGAGGTCGGACCGGCTGAAGCGTATCGCTCCAGCGTCGAAAGTCCTGTACATAATATGCCACAATATACGCTGAAACCGGACAGTCTGTCAAATCCGGGAGTACCGCCCCTGTTTAGCCTTTCTGGCTTTCAACTTCTTTTCTGGCTAGCCAACTGTCAATGGCGTCTTCGCGGAAACGCAACTGCCGCCCAATCTTGCTTACCGGTATCTGGCTGGTCTCAACCATCCGGTAAACGCTCGCCCTCGAAATCCGCAGGTATTTGGCAACATCACTTACAGTCATAATCGACGACCGTCCATTTCTGACCATCCATCGCCCCCGCTTGACAAATCCGGAGAACACAAACCATAGATGAGTGTCAATATCCGCAAAAAAGCCCCTTTATTGTAACACCGATAAAGCCATTTGTCAAGTATTTCTCGTCATTTATGCCCATTTGTCAGTACCAGGTACTAAGGTACTGCA
>CAZFEA010000014.1:2261-4111 GCA_964518085.1 uncultured Dehalococcoidia bacterium | reverse complement strand
CCTTCATCTATTCCCCCAGGTTCCTCGCCTTCAGCCACTTCTGCTTCTGGTTGAAGCGTGTCCGCTCGTCGGTGGTCTTGTAATCCGCCAGGAAACTCTGCCGGAAGGCGTTAAAGGCGCCGTCCCGGATGGCGCGCCTGATTTTGGCCATCAGGTCGTTGATAAAGTACAGGTTGTGAATGGTCGCCAGGCGGTAGGCGAGTAGCTCTTCGCACTTGAACAGGTGGTGCAGATAGGCGGCGGTAAAGGTGCGGCAGGTATAGCAGGCGCAGTCAGGGACAACCGGCCGGTGTCTCCGGCGGAAAACGGCGTTGCGGATATTGCGCCGCCCCTGCCAGGTGAATAAAGCGCCGTTGCGGGCAACCCGGGTGGGCAGGGCGCTGTCGAAGATATCAATGCCCCGCGCCACGCCCTCAACGATGTCCTCCGGAGCGCCCACGCCCATGAGGTAGCGGGGTTTATCTGGCGGCAGGACAGCCACCACCGCCTCAATCATGGCTGAGGTCACCGCTTTCGGCTCGCCGACGCTCAAACCGCCGATGGCGTAACCGGGAAAATCCAGCGACCCCAGGTACTGTGCCGATTGCCGCCTTAGCTCCGGAAAGATGCCGCCCTGCACAATGGCAAACAGGGACTGGTCGCGACGTTTCCGGGCTGTTTGACACCGCTCCGCCCACCGGTGCGTCCGCGCCATCGCCTTCTCCACTTTTTCCAGGCTATCGCCGTAGGCGGTGCACTCGTCCAGCACCATGATAATATCGGACCCCAGCGCCTCCTGGTACGCTACCGCCAGTTCAGGTGAGAGAACATGCTCGCTGCCGTCAATGTGGGAGCGAAAAGTGACGCCGGCCTCGCTGATACGGCACAGTGGCGCCAGGCTGAATACCTGGTAGCCGCCGCTATCGGTAAGAATAGCGCCGTCCCAAGCCATGAACCGGTGCAGCCCGCCCGCCTCTGCGATTATGTCAATACCCGGCCTGAGATAGAGGTGATAGGTATTGGCCAGCACTATCTTGAAGTCGAGAGCCTTGACTTCCTCAGGGGTCAGGGTTTTGACCGACCCCTGGCTGCCCACCGGCAGGAACACCGGCGTCGGCACCACGCCATGCGGTGTCCGGAGCTCCCCGGTGCGGGCCGCACCACCGGACAGGGTCTGAGTTAGACTAAAGAGTTTATCCGGCATATTAGCTTATTCAAATCCCTCAATTCCTTCGCCAAATCCCTCTCAATCTCCCTTTAATAAAGGGAGACGACCCATTATGCTATAAGGTTTGTCCCCCTTCGTAAAGGGGGATTAAGGGGGATTTTCCGTTGGCTTAATCCTTCATCAGATAGCCAGCGATGAGGCTGCGCTGTAGCTCGGAGATACCGACGTATATCTCCGTCATCTTGGCGTCGCGGTAAAGCCGCTCCACCGGCAGCGATTTCACCGTGCCGTAGGAGCCGTGGACCTGCATCGCCATACGCGTCACCTCTACCGCCGCCTGGGAAGCGAAGAGTTTAGCTACCGCCGACTCGTACCTGATGCTCTGGTCCCGGTCGCGCAGGAATGCCGTCCGGTACAGGAGCCAACGGGCCGCCTCGGTCCGGGATGCCATCTCGGCCAAATGCCACTGGATAGTGGGCATCCTGGCAAGCGGCTTGCCCTTAACCTTCTTTTGTCTGGAGTAATCAAGGGAAAGCTCCAGCGCCGACTGGGCAATGCCGACCGCCTCCGCCGCCACGCCCAGCCTGCCCAGGCTGATGGCTTCGAGCAGGACTTCAAAGCCCTGCCCCTCCTTCCCCAGCCGGTTTGCCGCCGGAACATAAACATCATTGAGATAGACCGCGGAAGTCCCCAGTCCCCTCAG
>CAZFEA010000014.1:0-2251 GCA_964518085.1 uncultured Dehalococcoidia bacterium | reverse complement strand
GCTCGCCGATGGTAACGCCCGGTGATGACATATCAACGAGAAAGGCGTTCAGCCCTTTCCCCTCGCCTTTGGCCCAGACCAGGGCCAGCCTGGCGGACGGCGCCAAAGAGATGAACTGCTTCTCTCCGGTAATCAAATAGCCGTCACCGCTTTGCCGGGAGACGGTGGTGATTGCCTCGGGGTCGGAGCCGGTCTCCGCCTCGGTAAAGGCAATCGTGCCCAACCACTTGCCCTGCGCCAGGGGCGTCAGCAGGGCTTTTTTCTGTGCCCCGGTGCCGAAGCGGAAGACCGCCTCCTTGACCACAGTGCTCACGGCAATAATGGCGCCCACCGTCACTGACGCCCGGCAGATTTGCTCCAGGGCCAGGACATAGGCGACGTAACCGGCGCCGCTGCCGCCGTACTCAACGGGATAAGGCAGACCGTGGTAGCCTGATTTACCGATTGCCTCGGCCAGGGCAAACGGGAACTGGCCGCCGCGGTCAATCTCCGCCGCCTGTGGCTGCACCTCTTTAGCCGCAAACTCCCTGGCCAGCCCCTGCAGCATCTTCTCCGGCTCGGTAAAGCTAAAGTCCACGCTACCTCCAGAAGCCACGCAGCCAGACATCCAGGCACATGACCGCAAAAATCAGGCCGAGGTAGGGAAAGGTTGACAGTTTATAAAGTCGCCAGGCATCACTGCCAGCACCGGAAATGACCAGCCGGGCGCTGGCATACACCGTTAGAACGCCAAGCAGATTGGCGTCAACCAAATACAGCCAGGCGAAATCACCGGCAAAGTACAGGGCAATAGAAACTCCGTAGAGCAATAGCGAAAACAAGAATAAGAGCTTCACCGAGTCCTTAACCGGAAAACTAATCGGGAAGTAATTCAGTCCGGCCTGAAGGTAGTCCTCCCGATGGGCGATGATGAGGCTCCAGACGTGCAACGGCAGCCAGAGCGCAATCATGAGGCATAAGAGCAGGATTTGCCAGTCCAGGGCCGGTCTAACGGCAAACCACCCCATGAGCACCGGGGCGCAACTGGCCATCACGCCCTGCGGGTAAACGCAGGTCACCTTCTTGCGCCAGGTTGCCGCCGCCACGGTGCCGAGCAAATCGGCCAGAAACGCCAGCGGGTGCAATTGCCAGGCGAGAAACAGGCCGGCGATAACCAGGCCGGCAATCAGGGGCAGCGCTTTTTGTGCCGGGAAAATACGCCCGCAGGCTAAAACCCGGTGGCGGGTGCGCTCCATCCGGGCATCAATGTGGCGGTCCAGATAGTTGGTCAATCCATTGGCGCCGGCGGCCGCCAGCAGGACCGTAACCAGAATGAGCCATAATTTGGCGGACAACTGCCCGGCGCCGGCAATAATGGCGGCGCTAACGCCAATATAGGCCAGCAGCAGGCTCGGCAGGGGCTTCAAGACTTCAATATAACTCAGGACTGCCATTTTTTCAGTGACTGTCGCTGAAACGGCTCTGACCATAACGAAATCAGGTTACCGATTTTCCCTATAAAAGTCAAGGACGCTCCTTACAACCGATTTCATTTCGCCGTTCAGTCGTCAGTCAGTTTGATTTTTAACCGGTTTTCCTTTACAATAAGACCTGATTTAGGTGAGCGATTTGCACGTTTCTCCACCCATTTACCAAACCCCGCGATAAAAGATATTAAGGAGTTTTCAGGTGAGTATACAGATGCTTCAGGGCTGCCGGGCCCTGGACTTGACGGACGGCGAGGCGCAAGTATGCGGCCGGATTCTATCCGATTTCGGCGCCGACGTCATCAGGGTCGAAAGACCCGGCGGCGACCCGTCCCGCAGGATTGGCCCCTTCTTTGAAGACCGGGTGCATCCCGAGAAGAGCCTGTGGTGGTATTTCCTCAATGCCAATAAGCGTGGCATCACCCTGAATTTAGAGAGCGAGGACGGGCGTGAACTATTCAGGAAATTGGTCAAAAGTGCCGATTTTGTCCTCGAATCTTTTCCACCTGGACATATGTCAAGACTGGGACTGGACTATCCCGCCCTGGCTAAGATTAACCCCGGGATAATAGTTACCTCCATCACCCCATTCGGGCAGACCGGACCTTACCGGGACTATAAGTCCTCCGAACTGGTCCTTATGGCGCTGGGGGTATTCATGTACGGCACCGGCGACCCGGACCGGGCTCCGGTCAAGCCGAACTATCCCTTGGCCAGCATCACTTCCGGAATCACCGCCTTCGCCGCCACCATGATTGCCCATTACCAGGTCCTCAAGAGCGGCC
>CAZFEA010000013.1:2281-19785 GCA_964518085.1 uncultured Dehalococcoidia bacterium | reverse complement strand
GATGCCAAATGCATAGCGTCGCCAGCCTTCAGAGCATGGCGTTCCAGGACATCGGCCGATTCTTCCATCAGCCTATTATCCACTTCCACGGTCACCGCCATCACCGCTCGATCTTTCAAGAACTCTGAAAACAAAATCCTTACCTGCCCCTCACGTAGTACCTTACCCTTCACCAGCCTCTTGAACACTGCTTTTAGCTCCACCACCGCCAGAAGGGAAATCGCCAGAATGTCAGTGTGTTCCAGCTTGTCGAAAAGATTATCGACGACATCACTACCTTTTTCTTCCAGGTATCTCTTCACAAGTGCCGAAGTGTCAAGATAGAAAATAGGCTCCTGGCTATCGTGCCTCTATGATCATCTTGCTCGCAGATATCGCCCCTAGCTGTTTTGCCAGTCTGCGCCGCATCCCCCGGGGATGCATTTTGGCTGCTTCATGAACACCTACCATTCTGGCAACGATGGCATCCATTTCTCGTTTTCTAGCCTTATAACTCTCGATGGTCAGTTTGGTTTCAGTAGTTTTGGTAGCCATTTTGCTATCCTGCTGCGAACCAGGCGCAATTCTCCCTGAGAAAGGGTCGGTTGCTGGTCACGCTTGCCTATTTTATCATGCCCAGCAAAGGGCTTGCTGAATAAACCGCTACCATGACGAAGGGATTGCCGCGGAAATGGCGGGTATCAGGGAACGCCCAGACAGAGGAATGACGGAACGAAAGCCCGCCCCGGCGGCTCAGGGTGATAGCTGGATTTGGTTTCGGCGGGAATGCGAGGGCGAGCCAGCCCCAATGATGTGGTGAGTTCGCATGCCCCCGTCCCATCCGCCCCCGGCGCGTGCAACGCGCCGCTACGGCCGGGTGCGCAGCGCTTCGGCCACCCGTTCCGGCTTCAGGGGGAGCTCGGTGATGCGCACCCCGGTGGCGGCGCACACCGCGTTGACCACGGCGGGGGCGACGGGGGTGTTGGTAGCTTCGCCGATGCCTTTGGCGCCATAGGGGCCGAAGCCCGAGGGGACCTCAACAATCCCGGCCTTGACCATGGGCACGTCAGCGGCCGTGGGCATATGGTAGTTGACGATGCTGTTGTTGAGCGTCTTGCCGTTTCTCAGGACCAGTTCTTCGGCCAGGGCGTAGCCGATGCCGCAGGCCACGCCGCCTTCGATCTGTCCCTCGACATTGCTCGGGTTTATGGCAAAGCCGGCATCCCACACCGAATAGGCCTTCAGCACTTTCACCTCGCCGGTCTCGGCATCAACCTTCACCTGGACGGCGGCCACGCCGTAGCTGGGGCCATCAACCTCACCTTTGACCGCCTCCATTTTGCGGAACCTTTCATTGCGCCGGGCCAGGCCGGTGCCCAGGATCGGGCCACCAGTGGAGGCGCTGGCTTCGCGGGCGAGGTCTTTTATGGAAATCCCCTCCCCCGGCGCGGAGACCGCGCTGCTACCAGCGGCGGGACGGATGAATACCCGGCCCCCGGCCAGCACCAGGTTTTTCGGGTCGGCGTCCAGCTTGCGCGCCGCCAGCAACAAGAGCTGGTCGCGGGCGTCCTGGGCGGCCATCTGCACCGTCGGGCCGACGCGATAGGTGGTCTCGCTGGCGCCGGTGCCCCTTTCCCAGGGGGAAGTCTCGGTATCGGCGTTGGACACGGACACCATGGACATCGGCACGTCCAGCTCCTCGGCTACAATCTGCTGCAAAACGGTAACGATGCCGGTGCCCTGTTCGGTGGAACCGGTGAGGAGATGGACCGTGCCGTCCTCGTTGATCCTCACCGCGGCGCTGGTAGCCTTGAGGCCGCCGGGCAAGGGGTTGATGTTATATTGTCCCATGGCCACGCCCCAGCCGGCGCCGGCCGGGGGTGGGGGCTGCTTTTTCAGGAAGTCCGCGGCGGTCTCGAGGACCCTGCGGGAACCGACGTTGTGCAAAACAGCCCCGGTGGGCAGCCTGTCTCCCTCCTGCATGACGTTGCGCAGCCGCAATTCGACGGGATCAAGACCGAGCGTCCGGGCCATGGCGTCCATGTGCGACTCGATTCCGAAAGCCTCCTGGGGACAGCGCACGCCGCGGACATGTCCGGTCGGCGGGTTGTTGGTATAGACCATGAAGGCGCCAAGGTCGATATTGGGGCAGCGATAGGGGCCGTGCAGGACATCGATATCATGGTGCATGTTGGCTACCGCATCCATGTAGGCGCCGCAGTCGTGGACCACCCGGCCCTGGAGGGCCAGCAGGGTGCCATCATTTTTGACGCCTGCCTTGAGCTCGACGATGGCCGCGGTGCGTCCAAAGGTGCCGCCCAGCTCCTCGTGCCAGTTCAAGGCGAGCTTTACCGGCTTTCGCGTCTTCAAAGCCAAGCAGGCGCAAATACCTTCGATGGTGGTGCTGCCCTTGCCGCCGAAGTCGCCGCCGCACATCCCGGCGATGACCCGGATACGACTCATGGATATCCCCAGGGCATCGGAAAGCTGCCGCCTCAGGCCGAAGGGGTCCTTGGTGCTGGCGCGCACCGTCAGCTTGCCGGCGGGGTCCACCGAAGCGATGCACTGGTGGGGCTGGGTGAAGCCGCAATGCCCCATGGGGGTAATGTATCTGTCCCGGTAGACCAGGTCGGACTGGCGGAAAGCGGCCTCGACATCGCCGGCGACGATGGTCCCGGAGGTCAAAACATTGCCGTAACAGCGGCGGTTGGCGGGGGCGTAGTCAGCGAGGCCCTCATGGACCAGGATAGCGCCGGGCGCCATCGCCTGGAGGGCATCGAATACCGCAGGTAGAGGCTCGTATTCCACCCGGAACAGTTCCAGGGCTTCCTCGGCGGTCTCCTCGTCCACCGCGGCCACCGCCGCCACGGCCTCGCCGACGTGCCGCACCCGGTCCTGGGCAAGCACGTTGCGGTCGTTAAGCCAGCGGCCGATCTTCACCGGGGGGAAATCGGCGGCGGTGGCCACGGCCGCCACACCGCCCAGGGCCTCGACCTGGCTGGTATCGATAGAACGGATGCGGGCGTGGGGGTGGGGGCTCCTGAGTACCTTGATCGCCAGGAGATCACGGGGACGATAATCCGCAGTGTATTCGGTCAGGCCCGAGGCCTTCAAGGCGGCCTCGTACCGTTCAACCGGTTTGCCAACAGTGTTGAAGTTGTTATTCATGGTCATCCTTCGTAGATGCACGTTGCACGTGCCAAATGTCCGTAGCTGCACGTTGCACGTGCCAATGTCCGTAGCGGCACGGCGTGCCGTGCCGGATTTGGTAGCGGCACGCGGCCGCATGCCGGGACTACCGGCGCCCCATTACACCACAGCCAATTTCGACTTGTCAAGCGGAGCAACGCGGCCCGCCCGCCACCACCATGCATATTGGCCCCAAGATGACACTCAAAGCTGGGCGACGGTTTCTCGGGCGGCGCGAAGGACCGAACGAGCGAGCCGGCCCAACCGACCCCCACCACCCGCATTGGCTTGTCCTTGCACTGACCGATAAGAAAAATGCCGCCCACCAGGACGGGCATGGCCAGACGAACCGAAATGGCCGGGGAACTGCAACAACATTGCAGCCGGTGGTTGTTACCTTGTGCAGAAATTGAAATCTAAGAAGAGACTTCTATGAATGGGGGACAGCACAGTCCGGTCATCGTTGTGACATACCCTTAGCTTCGCCTGGTGTGAAGAACTCCATCGAGACTATCGCTGTTGGGTCGCTCACTTCAAAACAGGCTACACCAGACGCGTCCGTCATCGCGCAGATTCCTTGAGATCCCAAATAAAGACCCAATTCCTTGCCCACCACGGGTAGCCTTCCGCGAGCGTCGCGGACCAGGACCTACAGCCACCAGCCGGAGGCGGTCCGAACCAGGCAGCATTCCAGTAGCCAGTGTTGCCCGTCACTCTCCAGTTGGGTGGGTGGCAATGATATCTTCGCAGGTCCTTCACGAGGGGTACTGCCACGGAACTGCACACGCACTGGAGACAATGTGGGCATTAAGGCGTTCAACAAGTTGCCGAAAAAACGGAGGCCAGCGGTGAAAATGGACTTCCCAGGAACAACCTGCCAGCCATCTTCCCGTTTGGCCCAAGGCAGAATGGGCCACTCGTCGAGTCGTCGAGCAAAGCAGAGCGATAATTTGGCCACGACTGCCGGCGGGATGTCTTCTGGCTCCAGCAGTCCATGTTCAAGCATGGCCAAATAGATCGGATTAAGTCGCGCCTCCCGGGAGAGCGCCAGTTTTCCTATAGCGCGGCGACGTCTCAAACTTGCTACCATGTGACCAAAAGGCACTGCATTGTCGTCCGGCCCCCTGGCCCTAACCCCCGACTGACCAAAGCAGCACGCTAAAGCGGTGGCGAACTGCTCGGTCAGCTCTTCCTCGGACGTAATAGAATGCTCCTCTGAGAACGGCGCTATTCTTGTCGGTATGTCAGTCATGGCTGTCCTCACTGTTTGTTAATTTGCGCCAGATGTCTTGGATGTCCCGCACAGAATCAGGCCACATTTTCTTGAGACTCGCGAGGCCACGGTGGCCCAGTTGCCGCGCAGTTCCCGTTTCAATTCCCATTTTTTCTGCTACAGATTCCCAGCCCAGGCAATAGCTGAGCCAAGAAGACTTTTCTTCTTGTTGTTCCCAAAGAAAATCGTAACGGTCCGCCGCTAGCAGTCTTCCATAACGTAACACTATAGCGTTATGCTGGTCGGCAGACAACTTCGAGCAGCACATTGCGAAACGTCGCCGTACCGCGGGCAGGTACTTCTCTTCAATCGCTTTCTCTATTAAAATGTCCACTTCGTCTTCTGCACGCTCTTCGGGAGTTAGATTAGCATCCACCGTTTCCATCCACTCTTCAAAGCTTACCTCGGGCAGGCATTGGGGTTTGAAGTATTCCAAATATGTGTAGTATGCCAGCCACCGGGACCACGTGTGTATCTGCGCAGGGCGGTGCGCCGTCTTTACTTTATCGACAGCCCCATGATGAGCCGGCTCCTCGTCCGCCAAATTCCATTCGTACATTCTAAACCTAGGCCCTGCTGGAGAATTGCACGTTTGTTGGTTCCATTTGTACTGGTAGCAAACCAGCAGTGTTTGCAAGTCAGGGTTTGCCCGGGGATTGCAGGGCTTCCGCTCCAAGACCTTTCTCAATGTTATCTGAACTATGTCTTCAAGTTCAGATTTAGAACCTCGTGCCAGTTGTAAGCGGACGTCGGACAAGGTTCTAACGTACCCACGCAGGAATTCCTCGAGGGCCGTAGTTAACTCCTCCGAAAACACCCCGTGTGCGAACTGGTCCGACCCTTGTTTCCAATCGTAACCTGACAAGCAAGCCTCCACATATCAATATTCTCGACGCCTTGGCAGCTACGCAGAGACCAATGTCGCTCCGGATAGCCGAGAGAGACATTTCCCGGCCCAAAGATCTACTGGTGATAAGTCTAACAGTTTTCCAGTTAATTTCCAACACAGTTTTGGCGCTACCGCAAAAAGCCCTCTTTGAGCCAGAATCCAGATACACACTTTGCGGAAAACTACCTTTGTTGCAGTGACGCCAATTCTTCATTGTCCTGGGCTCGGCATGCCCACGCTTTCAAACGAACGCCTCTCCTGAGGTGGAATGGCTATTTCTTTCTTAATAATTTATCTTGGCCCGAACCGTTTTCGTGACGATCACCCGTGCCCACACAAGCCGGCGCATCAAGATGAAAATCATGGCCCACAGGCAAGGCCGCCTGTAGTACCGGCATCCTCGGCGCAAACCTACCTGAAACTCTCAAACTTAATGCCTGGACTTTTGCAGATTGTCAGGTGTGGCTTGTAGGGGTCAGGATTCCCTGGCGGCCCACCGCAATACTATTTCATCTGAAGCCTATATCTGGCGTATGACGGTGCGGACGTCGTAAGGCTACGAACGTTCGCGACAATATGTTATTGAGGAATCGCAGAGGAGGGGCTGCGGACGATAAGCAACCGGGGTGTAACAGTAGTCGATTACTGCCAAAACATGTAACGTCGAGGATGCTTGCATCAATAATAATATGTAGGAATCGGTGCTCCGTGGTCCAAAGAATTTACTGAAGGAGGTAGACCTCATGTATTGCACCCACTGCCGTCGGTTGGTTACTGCCTGTCCCCATTTCCCCCTAGGTTCGTTCGAACCCCAGGCCCTGGAGAAGTTCATGGAGCCGAAGCCGGAGCGGCTCCCGCTCGTTGAGATGAGCTTTTCCCAAGTTTGCGCTTCGCTACAGCCGTGCAACTGCTACGAATGCCGCCGCCAACTCGTTGGACCGAGTCTTTCCATGGCAAGGTATTTCGAGTGGGGTGGCCACGAGATCCGGCGCTCTATGGGACTAGCCCCCTAGTCCAGGCTCTCGGCCGCGTACCAATAAAGGAGCGCATCATGAATAGGGAACACGTCTGTCTCGAAGGATATTGCTTCTGCAGGACGAATGCCGGCAGGCATCCCTGTGGCGATCCTTCTCCTAACCCCGGATGCTTGTTGGAAGGAGGGTGTCCCTAGTTTTCCTTCATCGGCATCAGGGAGAGAGACATTGCTCGCTGGGTGCCGATGGGTGAAATAGTGAGGGACCGCCTTCAGGACTGGCTTTCGCGCGGCTGGGATGGCCTGTCTGGAAGGTTCGCGGATTCATCGACCACGTCCAATGCTTAATGTTCAGGTGGAAATTCAAGAGGTTTCTGAAGAAGCAGGGCATCTGGGAAGAATATCTGAAAGAGCAGTCAGACCAGTCCCTCCGCCTTCCCTTTGGTTCACTGCCAGTTGCCGAGCACGAGGCTGATGTCCAGCAGAAGGATAGAGAATTTCAGGTCTGGATCGAGAAACGTTGCAACTTTGAAGCTGATCTCGGAGAAGACAGGGACAGGCAATTCGCCAGTCTTGAGAGCGGGAAACAAGAAACAAGAGCCATGCTCGCCTGCGAGCACCATCAAGCATGAAAAACCAGGCTCTCACAGGCGAGGACGCCTGTGGTACCGGTATTTTCTGAGCAAGTTCGGGTGCCTCGGGGACCTTCCGGTGCCCCTTGGCGTGAATCAGGTGCTCAACCACCTCGAAACAACTGCCCCCGCCGGTTCAAGGGACTATGAACGTTTGAAAAAACCACATGGCCGCAGCAGAAGACAGGGGTAATGTAATGTTGTCGCTCAGCTTGAAGCAAAATGCTTCCGACAGAGTAGCTGCTAAGGAGCCAACTGCGATTACGGCGGGCGCAACCTGTGGCTGGGTGCCATATCGAAATGCCAGCCCAATCGCCAGACACGACACCAGGCATGCCGCGCTGCCTTCGAGGGTCTTGTTGCCTCGTAGCCTTGTCCGCCCCAGCGCATTTCCGACCAAAGCGGCAGCGGAATCACCGACGGACAGAAAAAGCACCGCGAGGACGGCCAATTCCTTGGGAAACAGACCGATAACGCCGAGTGAGGAAAGAACAAAATACGTGCTGGTGTTGAACGTGGACATCTCCTGCTGTCTGAGAAGGAAGTAACCGTGTGAAAAAAACCATCGGTTGACAGTCTGCAGTTTAAGTCTGACGAGGTCGAACGAAATAAGCGCTGCCGCCATTGCAGAGAGCGCGACCAGCAATACGATACGTGGCAGGAGGAGCGCCGCAATTGCGATGGCTAATCCTCCGACGGTGTGCCAAAGGGTTCTGATCGCAGGTCGATGCAAACCGGTCATCACCAGCTAGCGTATAAGACCGGAGCCGCCCAGGTAGGGTCCTCAGGATCAGCACTGACGGTATTACGTCTTGCAATACGCAGTGCCTCCGGAGGAAGGACGTTGTTCCCCAATTGCTTGTAAAACTCCTGAGCCAGGACAAATCCACCATTATCGCTGATACGCCACAGCATTCCAATAACATAGGGGGTGCCGGCGCGGATGAAGGCATGAGCCAGCCCAATCCTGTTTGTGGTGACTTGAATACCCTCATTGCCAGCTTCGAGCGATCCGGCCTGGCCGCTTGAGCATGAATTCAGAAACACGAGGCGCGGAGCGCGTTGTAGCCTCGCAAGCTCATGTGCCGCCAACGGCTTGTCGAGGATTAAATGGCTCGAGTCGGGAGCGTCCGCCAGGTATCTCGAATGGCCTGCATAATGCAAGATCTGGTAGCTTTGGGTTTTGAGCGATTCCAGCACCTGTTGCTTCGAAGCGTTGGGACTTATTATTTTCGCAGTCAAACCACTTTCGGTTATCGCCTCGGAAACTCGCTCAACTTCCTTCTCGACTTGTCCCAGCTCTTCACTGCCTGACCCGGCGTGTCCCACTACCAAAACGTCGCGGACACCGAGCGGCACTTGAGCCCCCGTCACGTCCCCCCTCGTGACCCTGGCAACTGGGGTTTCTAAGCACACGAAATCGCGTCCGTCGTGCATTACCTCCCAGGGTATGAGGCTATCCTGGTCATGTGGCAAAACTAAGAGATAAACGCAGCCTGCCTCAGACAAAAGCTCCTCAAAGTGCCCCCTAGGCTCGGATGGAAAATAGCTGCGGTAGAGAACTTGTCCGAAGCGCCTTGCAGAGTCATAAAAAAGCTCCTTTCCGCATAACTCATTTTGTGTCACCGCCGGGGACCTGGCCAAGGATTTTTGTGCCCGACACACCAGACTGCGCCAGCATCCTGTCAGCTCTTGGGATTCACGCCGATCCGTTATTGGATAATTAAACTCACGTGGTGTTTGTCCTCTGAACTCCAAGATTGCCCCCCGTTGCCCACCGGTGACCGTGGTCCTCAATAAGACGGTCACTGGCGCCGGCTGTTTCCTCCTTTCCCAAGCGGCAAGGTAGTTGTTCACCACTTCTTGCTGGTCCGCCTTCAGGTTTGCCATAGGTTTTTTCCCGCGGGGATCGCTCTGATAGGCCGCCCAGACATTAGCATACACCTCCACTGCCCCGTTGAGACATGCCGTTAGTCCACTCTCGATCTTCTTTTCCAGTATTTTCAGAAGGAAGCCATGCAGGGCACCAACTTCGATCGTGGTTTTTCCCTCGATCGAAGTTTTTTCGTCTTTGGTCTCATGATATTTCAACTCAAAGGACCCCGATGAGGTCATGCCAAATTTTGTGACGGAGACGAAGTAGTTGTAAGTTCCCGTTCCCTTCTCATCATTTGCTGTCATCAACTCGAACTTGACCGGCAGGCCGGCGAATGCACCTTCCCATTTTCCCTCGGATAGCTTTTGCAGGCTGAACTTGCCGTCCAAGAAGACGTCGTGAATTTCCCAGTTGTTCCAAAAGCAAGCAACGACTTCCGGCGGGCACTCCGCAACGCTCGCTCGTTGAAAGCTAAACACTCGCATGTTTTACCTCCGGTGCGTCATTTCTCCGCTGTGGTTCCAGACTCGGTCGAGGCGACATAAACTGCGCAAGAAGCTTCACCCCCACGGAGGAATTCTAGACAAACCAGGCTGCCAAAGTCAAATTCATAGACGGTGTACGGTGGCATGGTCTGCGGCGTGTCACATGCAGCCGTCACGTCGGGCGCGCGGAAAAGAATAATACTGTAGAGGAGGCCACCCGTTCAGTGTTCACCTCCGGAGCATCACCTCCGCCTCACAAAGAAAATAAAGATATTGTGCAGTGGAAACTAGACCTCATGAGCCTTTGACGAACTTTGTACGTTCCTGATGGACCTGTAACGTCCGGAGCACGCGACGCAATATGTAGATACCAACTTCTCCGGGGCCGCCAAGGGAAGTTACCCGCAATGCTGCAAGCTGGGTATTTTTGCAATTTGGTACTAATACAAACGCAACAAATAGGGCAGCATGAACGTACGTAGGGGCGAACCTGTGTGTTCGCCCGCGGGCAGACATGGGGTCTGCCCCTACGCGAGGAAAATCAATGCGTTTGTATTAATAAGATAAGTCTATCGGGGTACGGGTCTGGTCAGGCGGTCGACTCACAAGTGTCACACCGACTGCATCCGACTGCATATTATAGTGGAACGCAATAGGGCGGTTAAGGAGAAAAAAGTGCACAGAAAGAAAACACTGGCAGCAAGGACAAGCACGATAAAAGGGAACCACCTTCACCGGAAGTGGCGTGGTCAGCTCAGGAACATGCTCGTACCGCTGGTCCGCGGCGGCATCGATGCATCCAGCCTGTCGGAACCGCGCGACGAATTCTTGCGCCCGTCCACCCGGGACGCACTAGCGCTTTGCCTGCCCTACGTGCCGAACAAGACGTTCTTCCGAATGTGACAAACCCCCGCCCCAACGGCGGGGGCCGGAAAAAGCATTTTGCCAAAAAAAGAGATAGCCAAAGGAGGGGACTATGAAAAACAAATATCCGGCTCTAAAGCGCTGGGCGATCACCAGGGCCGTTCCGGCCAGTTTGACAGCGGCATTGCTGGCAATGGCCGTATCGGGGACAGCATCGTGCGCCAACAAAGAGGCGCGGGACATCTGGCTGGTGATACCTGGTTCGGCACAGCCCGATACATCCCTGTTGGGCGCTCAACTGGCCATGGGCCTCGTACAGCGAATCGAGCCGGAGATCCGAATCGGCCTGGCGATGGACCTGGGGAAGGGAGAGGTATTGAGGATTGGACCTGTGCCTGTCCACGAGGCAAGGAAAGCGCTCGAACATACAGCGGCTGCACTGCGCCGGCCGGGATTACCGGTGGAGCAAGGATCGCTTACCGCCATGCTGGCGGGGTTGAGTGGGGTGGTAGTCATTCTTGCCCCGGAACACTTCGCGACACCCACTCCGGATGAAGTCAACCGGCTTTCCCGCTACGATGTGCGGGTTTACCTGATTGCGCCCCGGCTACCGGGTACCGAGGCCATTGTACAGGCGACCGATGGCAAGATCTTCGCCCCCGAGGATGATGGCGGCCTGGCGCTGGCTACGGCGCGAGCGGTTGCGGCGGCACTGGCCAGAGACAGCGGCGTCATTCGAACGACCCCGGGCCCACACCGTTTTTCGGTGGCCAATGGCGCTGCGGCAGTCCTTGCCATTCCCATCGATTCCGATTGGGACTTGATCGATAGCACGACCGGCAAGCCTGTGGCAAACCGGACAATATGGGATATTGCCGGTAGCCGGTTGGTTCTGGTTGAAGACCCTGGCGACCACATTCTGCTTGGCGCCCGCCCCGCCTCGGTGCAAAGCGTAGGTTTGGCTAAGTACCATCGCTCCCTAACAATGCAAACTCCTGTCGTGGAGGTGGCAGTCATCCTCGGGGCGCTCGTGGTGATAGTAGTGGTCTTAGCGGTGTTCCGCAGGGGGGTTCGCGGTGCCAAACCGAGGAAAGACGGGGCGAAGTCATTGCTTCTCGTCAACACAGGCGACGGAAAAACAAATGAGTTGCCCGTCATGGCCAACCGCCCGTTGTTGATGGGCGCGGCCTCGGCGGCTCACAACGGGGACGCTGATTTTTTCCCGTTGGTTGTCGAGGGACGAGAAGGTCGGGCTGTGCTCCAATGGGATTTCCAGGGGGGAACGCTATTCTTCACGCCATACGTCGCGGTAAAGCTCAATAACGAAGTAGTTAGCGTGCCACGGCGCGTTTTCAGTAACGACCAGGTCGAGATCGGCCAAGCAACGATCACGGTGCTGGATATGCCGGGCACGGGCGCCACTGTTCATTGATAGAGACAGAAAGGAGTTTTCAAAATGACGACAACCGTAGCGCATTCCCATCGGCCGGACATTAGGGCCGAAGATTCCTCGTTCCAGCCTGTAATGCTGGTGCTTTGCGGCACGACGTTCGGGGCCAAGTTGCTCCCCTACATCGTAGCGCGTCTACAGTCCATTCACGGGGGCATCCCGGAGTGGATTCGCATTCTGGTCATAGATACCAACATGGAAGAAATGGCGGGAAACGGGGACTATGGCGGAAAAGTACGTTTCATCAACCTGGGCGGTACCAGCATTGGGGACATACGGGCGTACTCCCAGGTCAGTTCGATCGCGAGCGAGGCGGCACGTGACCTGCCAACAAGGTTCCTCAGCCAACCCCTGACCAACGGCTCGGGCAAGGTCATGAACGCTACCCTGGTAGCCTGGTTGGACAATTACCGTCGAAATGAAAAGATATACGATGCTTACCTGGACACCTTGGAAAGCCTGAAGACGGCGGCTTTCACCCGCAACGTTGCCCAGGGGAGAGTCCAAGAGCTGAAGGTGATTCACACTGGAGGTGCGTTCGGAGGGGTGGGCGCGGTGACACCGCTTCTTTCCGCTCTCACCATTCGAGCCTTGGGCGCCCAGTTATCCTTCAGGCCCGAGGTGACAGGGATCTGGGCCGAAGCAAAGCAGCGGGAGGCGATCACAGCCCATCGTATTTCCGGCAACATGTACGGAAACTACGAGCTGGTCGACTGGATACAACGAGAAACTATGCGCCTGAAAGTGCCCGGAAGCGATGGCATCGAATTCCAGGGAGGCGCTGGCAGCTCCGGATTTGATTACGTTTTCCGGATCAGCCAGGACACTTCCGGCAAAGATATACCCGACATCATGTTCTACGAAGCCGTTGCCGGGTTCACGATCATCTGGGCGGCCAATCCGGTCTCAGACCGCTTTCGCGCCAAGTCAATCGATATAAGGCAAACGAACACAGACACTTTCAGACAGATGACCCACTACGTGCCTAACTACCAGGAGTACGCCGTCCAGGCGGCGAAACGGGGCATCTGCGACAAGGCGCTCAAGGAGACAGTATCAGCATCGGCCAGTGAGACAGCACATTCCTACTGCCGTGCCAACCACATCGACCCGGTTATTCTTCCCCAAGACATGTTCCCGCATGGTTTCACGACCGTTAGGGAGACTGAATGGATTCCCGACTTTGCTAAGTCAGCTGCAGGTCGTGGCGAATCAGATCTGTCCAGGGACCTTGATGCGCTAATGGACGACAAGTACAGGTCGCTCGAACAGCAGCTTGATAGAGCGGCAGAGTTACGGCGGCAGAAAAAGTGGAAGGAGTTGAACGCCGCTCTGTCGGCCAACACCCAGGAATATCTGAGTAACTTAGACCTTGGCGAGGCCTCCCTTATTCTCCAGACCATTGCCGACGAGGTATCGTCCGTGAACACACAGTGCAAGAACCAGGTTGAAAGTCTAAAGAAAGCCAAGGAGCAGGCAAAGGAGGCCAAACTGCCCAAAACAGAGCTACTCAAAGCCATGAACTCCTTTCCCGTGGGGCGGACGAAAAGAGTAAAGCAGGCTTGCAACCAGCTTTCAGACAAATTCGCCGCCTGGCTTCGGGCTGTGCGCTCATACGTTTGCTGCTACCACGCCGTGCTGTTCCTCGATGACCTTGGGAAGGAGCTGGAGAAACAGCACGACCTGGTCAAGGCTCTGATGGACTCCTTCACGGTGATCCGCACAAATAAGGCGCCGGACGAGCCGTTAGCCTGCCGCGGCGACTGGAACAAGATTCGCGAGGCCATCCCTGAAAAAGCTGAGGCCCTTGTTCTCATCGAGGAGGCGCTTGGCTTCAAGCCGGATGACCCGCCAGACGAGGTTCGGCTGAGCCTGGCCAACGAACTGAGGAATAAAATACCGACCTGGCCAGCTTGCCCCGCGAATCAGATATGCGACCGGATTGAGGAATTCCTGGCTTCTCGACTGGAAGGGTTGGCCAAAATGGACTTGGCCGGGTTTCTGGACTGGAAGGCAAAACGAGACAATTGCACGCAGTCCGCCGTAGGACGCAGATTGGTCGAGGACATGAAGAACCGCCTTAGTGAGACCTGGCTCCCATTAATCAGCACGGCGCTTCCCGAGAACGGTGTGCCCACGATCACCATTCTGGCGGTTCCCGGCAACAATAACCTTGCGGGCCAGTTTTTCCTCCCGGAGGACCTTCAGAGGATCGAAGTCCTTGAACGGGGCGTTCCACCGACAGAAATCATTCTGGCGTCGGTTATGTTTAGCATTCCCCAGCACGCCATAAGCATGATGGGCCAATACAAGAAAGGATACGACGCGGCGAACAAGACCGATTTGCCAATCATACCGCCGATCCTTTTGGAGTGGAGGGCACAGCAAGCAGCTACACCGCCTGCTCCGAAGACAACTGGTCAGAGGGATGCGACGAAGGCCCATCCCAATGGAAAACAGGATGCAGAAGATCCCCTTCCGGACCTCACAATGGCATAGGGGCCAGCGTTTTCGAGAGCAGCCGAAGGCGATGCAGCGCCGCCAGATCCCGGGTTTTCGGCTATTGGCCCCAAAGCGTGGAGCACCCGGGTACCAAGAATCAGCGGGGCTAGCGCCCTTTTTTGGGGGGCGCCAGCCCCGCTGATTTTCGCTCCCCACACTGTCCCAGCTAGCCCAAGTTCCCCGCCCGTCGCCAAGCTGACTCATAGCTGTACAAATTGCATAATGTAGCCAGCAAATCGTATCCTTGACACACCTCCGGCGCGAGTCTATGCTTTATGTAACAGCAAGGTAAGGTGCCTCCGTCGGGTCTTCATTGACCTAAATAGCTGGGGTCACAGGCCAAACTGGCTGGACAAAGATGAAAAGAAAAATGAGGTTGTACCTTGACACGTCGGTGATTTCGGGATTGTTTGACGAGAGTAATCCAGAGAAAATCGCTCACAGAGGCTTTTTTCGGCGAGTTAGGAAACTTTGAAGCTTTCATATCTCAACTTACCGTAGTAGAGATTGACCGTACTCCCAACCCTGGTCTCCGGCAAAACATGAAGGAAGCAATGTCGCAGTTTTCGGCCCTTACTTTGACCGACGAGGTTGAATCGTTAGCAAATCAGTACATCCGGCAGGGCGCGGTTCCCGAAAGCTATTCTGAGGATGCCTATCATATCGCTGTGGCCGTCGTGAACGATATAGACTATCTTTTGAGTTGGGATTTCAGACATATCGTCAGGAGGAAAACCCGAGACATAGTCAGGATGGTGAATACCATCAACAACCTCAGGCAAATAGAGATAATGACGCCTGCGGAGCTATTGTGACGGGAAAGGAACCATTATGAGCGGTATAAAGCAAGCAGATATTGAGGAATTGAGAAGGGCGATAGAGAAAGAATTCCAGAACGACCCGGCCTTACAACAGGTCCATATTGCGAGAAAAACCATCGCCCGAGAAGCAGAATTGCGGGGATTGAGTTTTCTGGAATACGTCAGACTATTAGCGAAGGACAAGGAGACTGCGACACCACAAGATTGAAAACATCACAGAACGCCGGCTAGCTGCTTCAAATACCGCTCCCGGATCGTCTGAAACACCTTCTGGTACGCTTCACTGCGAAAATCGGGATATGTCCACGGCAGCGTCTCGATGCCACGGCTGCGAAAAAGAAGGGTGACTTCGGCATAAATGCCCTGCCCGATATATATGCGGTGGGCGAAATCCTTGGTGCTGGCCAGCACCAGCCTGGCGGCATTGACATAGCCTGGGTCGAGGTTCACCAGCCTTTTCCCGCCCTCGGACCATTGTTGTTCCAGGCTGTTGCTGAATAGCTTGATTTCCGCCAGAGTGTCCGGTGAGACCAATTTGTCGAAGCTAAGAAACTGGCGCCTTAGTCCCGGCCCCATCTCTGCCTGGTAATAATCGGTGAAATCGAATTCGATGAGTTCGCTCGAATAGTCCACCGGTCCCAGGCGGGCTTCGAGGGCGGCGTGTACCTCGGGAAGGATGGACAGGCGGCCGGTTAGCACGCCGGCAAACAGCTTGACCGGCCCCGGCGGGCCTGGCTTACCCACCGGCTTCACTTCCGGCGCAGGCGCGGACGCAAATGCCGCAGATGTTCTGTCCGATGCGTGAGGTTTTGGTGAACTGGCGGAGCTGGCGGTAGCAGGCGCTGCCATCGAAATCCCGGACATCCTCTTTGATGGCTCCGGCGGGGCACACCGAGACACAGGCCCTGCAATCGCCGCAGTCCCTCGGCGCCGGCTTGCCGGGCTGTAGGGGCAAGTTGGTGAGAACCGTTGCCAGGCGGACCTGGGCGCCCCATTTTTCGGTGACCAGAAGATTGTTCCGTCCCCTCCATCCCAGCCCCGCCAGACCGGCCAGCGCCTTATGCGAGACGTGGCCCAGTTGTTTCTCCCAATCCACGATCTGCGAGGCGGCGATGGGGACCGCCAGATAGCCCATCCGGGTTATCTCCCGGCCGATTCTTAAGGTCGCCCGGTCAAGCAAGGCATTGACCTGTTTGTAATGGTGATAGTAGACCAGGGTGGGCGCAGTCTCAACGCTTTCCAGGACAGCCGGGGACAGCCGGGCCCCGATGACGATAGCCAGGGGCAACTTAGCCGTCAGGGCTTCGGGGAGCTGGTTAAAATGCTCCTTCCCGGTTGTTATGTCAGCCACCCCGGCAAGGTCGACCGGCAGATCACAGGTTAGCCGAAACAGGAGCGACCCGGTATCTGGCACATGCATAACATTATTATACCTTCCCTCCCCTCAAGGGAGAAGGGACTGAAATGTATAGGTATTTTCGCAATTTAGTACTGAGAACTGCTGCCATGAGGTGCAAGTCCGGAATCCGGTATCAGGATTTTGTTTGGATTTTGGTGTTTGGAAGTTGGAACTTGTCTGCGGGGCGGGCGAGCCGCACCCGCCACCACCACCCATCCACCCCTGGCTCGCCCCTACGCCTGGGCGCCTGTTTGACAATTGTTTCGCCTGAATGGTATATTCCGGCACATTGAGGGTGACTTGCTGCTGGCACGCGGTACTGCAGCGACAGGCTGGAAAGCCTGTCGTACCCCTTATGCCCGGATTTAACTAAATAATCTCGCGAGGAGCTATTGCAGATGGACCTGAAAGGAAAACGCGTCCTGATCGTCGGCGAAAGGGATGGAATCGCCGGCCCTGCCGTTGCCCGCTGTGTCGAAAGCGCTGGGGGCAAGCCGGAGCTTGTCCTGACCCAGTGCTTTGTCTGAACCTCCGCCGGAGCAATGGACCTGGAGGGTCAAGACGCAATAAAACGCACTGTCGATGATATCGGCAAAGAGAATGTCGTCGTCGTCCTGGGCACTCCCACACTGGAAAGCACCCAGGTTTTCGCGGAAACGGTCACCAGGGGGGACCCAACCTGGGCGGGTAAGCTTGCCGGGGTGGCCCTGGGACTCCCCGTCTTCCACGTTGCCGAGCCCGAGATAAAAGACCAGGTCGATTCCAGGGTCTTTGAGAACGAGGTGGGCCCGATGGAGTATGTGCTGGACGTAGAAACCTTCAGCAAAGTGCTGACCGACATAAGAAATACCGCAGAATAAGATTACCTTTTGGAGCGGGAAAACCATGGGCGTTGACATGTCAAAAGAAGCAGTAAGGGCAAGGGTGATGGCCGTGCTGAAGGAAAAGGAGCTGTACATCCACCCGCAGCGCAGCCAAGAGCGCTTCGAAAAATTCCTGGATAACATCGCCAACCAGGCGCGCTGCCCGTGCAACAAGACCCGTCCGGCGTGCCCCTGCGATGAATCACCGGCGGAGATCGCCCGAGATGGCACCTGCGACTGCAAGTTTATCGTCACCAAAGAGTACATCCAGAAATACAGCAGCATGGCCCCATGGCGGCCGCCGCTGAC
>CAZFEA010000013.1:0-2181 GCA_964518085.1 uncultured Dehalococcoidia bacterium | reverse complement strand
GAACCCAGGGAACTCAAGGAACCGATAAAGGGGAGGTCTTCAAGTTGGAAAATACTAATGGCCGGAAGGCCGTCGCCAGCAGGGCGCGGTTCTTTCTAGCGCATACGCCGGAACTGGTCCGTTATGGCTCTAAGCCTATCAGGGAAATCAGAAAAAAACCCGAACTGGACCTGCGGATATCCAGGCAGCTACGCACCTGGGAGCAGGCCCTGGCCTATCCGCCCAACCAGGTCTTCATAGGCAATAGGTCACCGGACGACCTGCACGCCTTGGCCTCCCCCTGGTACAACGCCGTAGACGGCCAGGCCCCGGTCACCGGCCCCCACGGGGAGATGATGCCCCAGGACCTTTTCTACGGCCTGGTCAAGATAAACGACGATTTCAACCTGGTGCTCCTGGAGCAATCTTTTCTGGGCCGCATCTATGACCGGCTCAAGTGCCATCACCTGATTTTCCCCGGTGACCTCAAAAAGCTTGAGGCCGGCGTGCCCCTGGCCGGTATCGAGGCAAAAATAAGGGATGCCAGGGCGCTGCCGCTCTACGACCATGGAACGCTGGTGGGCTGCGTCCTTCCCGGTCATGACGAGGACTCGATGCTGACACCGGAGGTCATACTGGAAAACCTCTGCTGCAAGGCCTCGGGAGTAGCCGCCATGCGCCTGCTCACCGGGTCCGACAGTTACCGGGCTGCCGATGTCCAGTATGTCTTTGGCTGTGGGGAGGAGGCCGTGGGCGACCGCTACAACCGGGGTGGGGGAAACATGGGCAAGACCATCGCCGAACGCGCCGGCTGTGTAAATGCCGGCGGCTCGGACATCAAGTCCTTTTGCTGCGCCGGGGTCCACGCCCTGGGGATCGGGGCGGCGGTGGTATCATCGGGCCTGTTCGACAGGGTTGTCGTGGTCGGCGGCTGCTCTTTTCCCAAGATAGGGATGAAGTTCCAGGGCCACCTGGCCAAGAACGTGCCCATTCTGGAAGACACCCTGGTAGGGGCGGCCATTGCCCTGGAGCCGGACGACGGCCAAAGCCCGGTGGTCCGCCTGGACAGTGTGGCCAAGCACGAGACCGGCACCGGGGAGTCCCAGCCGGCGGTCATGCAGCATATCGTCTATAAGCCCCTGGCTAAACTGGGCCTGCGCATGAGCGAGGTCGACAAATACGCCACTGAGCTGCACAACCCTGAGATTACCCTCCCGGCAGGCAGCGGCAATGTGCCGGACACCAACTACAAGGTGATCGCGGCGATAGCCGCCCAGCACGGCGAAATAGGCCGGGCCGATATCCCGGCCTTCGCGAAAGAGCATGGAATGCCGGGCTTCTCGCCGACCCAGGGCCATATCGCCTCGGCCCTGCCATATGTCGGTCACGCCATCGACGGGCTGACCACGGGCAAGATGCAAAGGGTGATGCTGCTGGCCAAGGGAAGTCTTTTCCTGGGCAAGATGACCCAGATGGTGGATGGCTTCAGCGTGCTGCTGGAGCGAAACGGGCCTCCGAAGACAGAATTGTAAAATTGCAAGATTGGAGAATATCTTTCAATCTTCC
Organism: uncultured Dehalococcoidia bacterium; assembly: GCA_964518085.1. Taxonomy (GTDB): domain Bacteria; phylum Chloroflexota; class Dehalococcoidia; order JACQUA01; family JACQUA01; genus JACQUA01. The sequence continues at coordinate 636 of CAZFEA010000013.1, read as the reverse complement.
AATCTTTCAATTGAAATTTGGAGATGGAGTTGACTGACATGAAAGTAGTCCATTTTATCAACCATTTTTTTGCTGGAATCGGCGGTGAGGAAAGAGCCGACACCCCGGTGGGAGTCCGCGAGGGACCTGCTGGGCCGGGAAACCTGCTGCAAAGCCTGCTGCCCGCGGGGGCCACAGTTGTAGCCACGGTGTTTTCCGGCGACAACTATTTCAACGAGAACCTGGAAACGGCCGGCAGCCAGGTGCTGGAAATAGTACGGCAAAAGCAGCCGGATGTTCTCATTGCCGGACCGGCCTTTGACAACGGCCGCTACGGGGTAGCCTGCGCGGAAATCTGCCACCGGGCAGCCAGCGCCCTCGGCATCACGGCCATTACCGCCATGTATGAAGAGAATCCCGGGGTCGACGTTTACCGCGGCTACAAGAACCTCAATACCTTCCTCTTTCCCTGCAGCGAAACCGCTTCGGGTATGAAAGAGGCGGTGGCAAGAATGGCCGCCTTTGCCGCCAGGATCGGGCAGGCGATAGGACCCTCTTCCGAAGAAGGATATGTCGCCCGGGGCATAAGGAAGATAGTCCGTGTGGACAAACCCGGCTGGGAGCGGGCCATAGATATGCTGCTGGCCAAGATAAACG